>JAWWAM010000094.1:0-8713 GCA_033721715.1 Marinobacter sp. | reverse complement strand
GGTTTTATAACCAAAATTCTAGAGGGAAGTCCGCAAAAGGTGCTTGCTTATTGAGTGAACGTTTTCGGCGTTTGCGAAAGATTGTTTGATAAATGACAATACAATGAAAGATTCTTTGATAATAATCAGGTGTTACCAAATGAAACACGTGGATCTGGACAAATTGGACCGCCGAATCCTCTCGTTACTCCAGCAGGAAGGACGTATCAGCAACCAGTTACTGGCGGAGCAGGTGGGGTTATCGCCTGCGGCCTGCTGGCGAAGGGTAAGGACGCTTGAGGAAAGCGGAATCATTCAGGGGTACAGTGCAAGAGTGAATCCGGAGAAAATCGGCCGGGGGCTATGTGTGCTGGTCAACCTGTCGCTACAAAGACACAGCATCGACAGCACCGAAGAAATCGAGCAGCAGGTCAGCAGTTACCCGGAGGTACTCCAATGTTTTGCAGTGACCGGGAACGCCGATTTCGTATTGCGGGTCATCGTTCCTGATATGGCCAGCTACGACCGCTTTCTGAACGAGAAGATTTTCACCTTGCAAGGTATCGCGCAGGTAAATTCGAACTTTGCTTTGCGGGAAATAAAGAACACCGAGATCATCCCGGTGGAAGGGCTGGATCAGGGTTGAACGCGCACCCCAAAAAAAACAAACCCCCGCCCATAGGGCGAGGGTCTGTTATCAATAAAAACCGCCCGAAGGCGGTTCCTACTGTTGGCTTACCGGTGGACTAAACCGGCAAGCCGTATTGGCGTCCCCTAGGGGGTTCGAACCCCTGTTGCCGCCGTGAAAGGGCGGAGTCCTAGGCCACTAGACGAAGGGGACTAGAAATTGGTGGAGCCAAGCGGGATCGAACCGCTGACCTCAACACTGCCAGTGTTGCGCTCTCCCAGCTGAGCTATGGCCCCTCAACGGCTGCGTATATTAAGGATCGACCCTTGGGGCGTCAACCTTTTTTCCAACGTTTTTTCAGTTTCGTGAATATCCCTGCTGCACCCGTTTACTAATTCACCAATCTGGTCACTCAGCGAGCAGGGCTGCGAACTCCTTCTCCACCCGCTTGGTTTCCTTCTTGGAAAAGCCGCCCATCACCTCAAGGGCATGGCGCAGACGGGACCGGGTCATGTCCGGGCCAAGGATGGCCATGGAGTCCATCACAGACCAGGAGTTGGGTGTACCCGCAACAGCCACAAAGATGGCGAACATGAAGTCGCCCATTTTCAGATTCATGGCCTTGGCCAGGGCCTTGATGTCAGCGAAGATATTGTCCTTGCTCCAGTGTCGCTGAGCTTCCAGTTTCCACAGGGTGAACTGGAGTACCCGCCTGACCTGGGCTTCGTCGAGCTTGTTATGGCTGAAGTCCTCGGGCCTGAGGTTGAGCATGCCGGAGAACATGAACGAAGCCATGGGCGCCACGTCACTGAATACTTCCGCCCTGCCCTTGATGTGTGGCACCAGATCCCGCAGTGCCTGTTCGTTGAACCACCAGTTACGCATTCGCTCAATAAACTGGTCGTCGTTGAGCTCGTCACGGATCCACTGGCCATTGAGCCAGCGCAGTTTTTCCACATCAAACACCGGGCCACCCAAAGACACGCGCTGAATGTCGAAATTATTGATCATTTCATCCAGGGTGAACTTTTCGCGTTCGTCGGGCATGGACCACCCCATACGACCGAGGTAATTCGTCACAGCTTCCGGCAGAAAGCCCATGCGCTCGTAGAAATTGATGCTGGTGGGATTCTTGCGCTTGGACAGCTTGCTCTTGTCCGGGTTGCGCAACAAAGGCAAGTGGCAAAGCACCGGCATCTCCCAGCCAAAATACTCATACAGCAGTTTGTGCTTGGGAGCGGAATTGATCCACTCTTCGCCTCGCAACACGTGGGTAATGTCCATCAAATGGTCGTCCACCACGTTGGCGAGGTGATACGTAGGCATGCCGTCGGATTTCAGCAGGATCTGGCTGTCCACCTGGGACCAGTCGATCTCGATAGTGCCACGGAGCATATCCTCAATCTCGCAGATGCCGTGTTCCGGGACTTTCATGCGAATCACATATGGGTCGCCCGCATCCAGGCGGCGTTTGACCTCTTCCTCGGACAGCTCCAGATCCCCCTTGATGCCCGGATTCAGGCCCTGGGCCTTGCGTTCTTCACGGATGGCATCCAGCTCTTCCGGCGTGCGGAAACAATAGAAAGCATGGCCCCGGGTGACCAGATCCAATGCGTACTGCCGATACGAGTCTTTACGTTCTGACTGCCGGTAGGGGCCATGAGGGCCACCCACGTCCGGCCCCTCATCCCACTCAAGTCCCAACCAGCGCAGGGCCTGCAGAATGTCCTGCTCCGACTCTTCGGTGCTGCGAACCTGATCCGTATCTTCAATCCGCAGAATAAACTGGCCGCCGTGTTGCCGGGCAAAGCACAGGTTAAACAGCGCCACGAAGGCGGTACCAACGTGGGGATCACCGGTAGGAGACGGTGCGATTCGGGTACGTACGGTCATGAAAGCATCCTGAAGGTTACTGCCTGATGAAGGCTGTGCGTTAGAAGCCCCGCATTATACCGGCCAGCGCCAGATTTCGCATGGGCGAGCGACAATCCATTTTATCTGGGCACCACATTGTTATATTATAACGTATCATTAATATTTGAGGCCTCACCCCTTATGATCGTTAAACACTTTACGGGCGCCGCTGTAGTCGGCCTTGCCATGTTGCTCGGATCCGCCAGCGCCGTGGCAGCAACCCAGGTTGTCACCTCCCTCAAACCTATCGAACTGCTGGTAAAGGCTGTCGCAGCAGATGATGTGGAGATCACAACACTGGTCCAACCTGGCGCCAGCCCCCATAACTACACGATGAAGCCTTCCCAGCGCCGGGCGCTGGAGAATGCTGACGCCATCTTCTGGGTGGGCCCGGAGCTGGAAACCTTTCTCACACGACTGCTCAGCGGCAATGAATTCCGGGACCGCACCTACTCGCTGATGCACGGCGAAGATGTACCCGAGATTGAAGCGAAAGATGATCACGTTGGGCATCATGATGACCACGCCGAGCACGACCATGATCACGGCGACGGTGAAGACCCGCATATCTGGCTGGACCCGGCACTGGCGCTGAATATGGCCAGGGATATTCACAAGGTGCTGTCACAGCAGGACGGCGCAGACATGGCTGCCCTCGACGCCAATCTGAAAAGGTTTGAGCAGGAACTGGCCACTACGGAAAGGGATATCACCTCCCGGCTGAAGCCTGTGGCAGACATTGACCTCTTTACCTACCACGACGCCTTTACGCGGTTCGTCGCGCACTATGGCCTAAAACTCGAAGGCATTCTGACCCTGAATCCCGAATTGTCTCCGGGCGCCAGGCATATTGCGGAGGTGCAGCAAAAGCTGCAGGCGGCCAACCATCCATGCCTGTTGACAGAACCCCAGTTTAATCGCCAGTGGTGGCGCTCGATCACCGAAGGCCTGGACATCACTTTCAGCACCTGGGATCCATTGGCCACGGACATCGAATCCGATCGTGACGGATACATCGCCTTCCAGCAAAGCCTGGCGGGTGCTGTTCTCCAGTGCCTACCAGAGAACGCCGAGTAATAATGGAATGGTCAACATGGCCAGCAATGTCTGGCCACTGATGATTCCCGCCATCAGTGGCGCATCGCCCCCCAGCTGGCGCGCAAGGATGTATGACGAGGTGGCCGTAGGCAGGGCCGCGAGCAGTATCACCACCTGAACCATCAACCCGTCCATCCCCAATAGCAATGCCAGAGCGGCTGTCAGTATCGGGAACACCGCCAGTTTGACTGTAGACGAGACCAGGAATGGCAGGGACGCACCACGCAACGCTTTCAACTGCAGGCCGGCGCCAACTGTCATCAAGCCAAGGGGCAGAGCCAGGTCGCTCAAGGGCTCCAGGATGCCGGCCACCAGGGGATGGAACCCTATCCGGAAATAACTCCAGATCATTCCGACCACCGAGCCAATAATCAACGGGTTGGAGATAATGGCCTTAACAACCGGCTTCACCCTGACTGGCTCGCGACCGGCAACCAGGGAAAACATCAGAATGCACAGCAGGTTGAGTAAAGGCACTTTTACCGCCACGGCAATGGCAATAAGCGACAGGCCCTCATCCCCTAGCAACATACCGGCTGCCGCCAGGGCCACATAGGAGTTAAAGCGGATACCGCCCTGGAACACGGACGAGAATACCGGTCCGGGCCAGCGCCAGAACCACTGAAGAGCCGCCAGCAACAGCGTCATGGTCACTAGCATGGCAACAATCAGGATCAGTATGTCGCCATAGGCTGACGGCGAGACCCTCGCCTGGCCAAGCTTGAAAATCAGCATGGCCGGGAAAAGCACGTAGTAGGTGAAGCGCTCTGCCTGGCCCCAGAAATCATCCCCGGGAAAATGCCAGCGCCGGAACAGGTAGCCCAACAGTATCAACACAAACACAGGCGTGAGCGCCTGTACCATTACCGGCATTGAAATCTACTCTCTGGTGAGGTTTTCCCGCATCAACTGCGCGGTACTGGACGAGAGCTTACTGTAGACTTCCAGCAACGCCGAAATCAACTCACCCCCGCTACCTCCCAATTCGTCATCAACCTGCTTTCTGGCCTCCTCCAGGGATGCGCCCTGCTCAACGGCCTTCACCGTCTTGGCCATCCTGCGATCCGACTCCAGAATATGAAAAGCCAGCCAGCGAGCAAGAAAATCAAACAGGTCGGACATTATCTGCCCCCTGGGCTGGTCACTGCTGCGAAAGGTCTGGATCTGGGCGAAGAACATCTGGTGTGAGTCGTGATGATTGCGGGCGATGTCAGCACCGCCAAGAGCTGCCTTCCAGATGCGCTCCTCGGCGGTAAAGTGATAGTTGGCGTAAGACAGTAGTTCGTTGAGGATCTGATCACACCGGGCCTGGGGAACGTCAGACACTGCGTGCCAGACCAGCCGGTTAACAATTTTTACAAGCGTTTGGTGCTGCTCATCAATCTCCTCAATGCCAACCTCAAAATGCCGGCTCCACGGAAAAAATTCCAATGACGCCAATGCATCGCCAGAACTGGACATGACTGACCCCCTGAACACGAAGCTGCCTTACGTTGTCCCAACCTAGCGGATTCAGCAGTTCAGTTCGTTGTCATAAGTCATTTCCGGCGTGCTGTACAGATGGTCAGTCCCCGCCATCCGTGCCTGGGCCACAGCCTGGCGTTTTCAGACGGATCCCCAACTGCGCCAGCCGCTCACTCGGCTTGCCGTTCATAACGCCTTTCAGCTCTTCCCTGGCTTCCTCTATCGACAAACCCTTGTCCTGTAAAAGCACCAGCATTTTCCCGAACACTTCCCTGCGCCTGTTGCCTTTCTCCGATGTATCCCGACGATCCTCAAAAAAATCCAGCAGCGTGGAGCCACACTCGCAATTCCTGAACACCTCCACGATGGTGGAGTCATCATCATCCAGGCTTTCCTTGAGGCCACTTTTGCCCGGTATCGCCTGAGAGCGTGTCAGAAACTCCTCCGGTGAATGGTAGAGCCGGCCACAGTTGCTGCACTTCTTGGGAAAAGCAGAGTCGGACAGCGCCTGGAGACCTTCAAAAAGCGCCTTGTTTTCAGGTTCCATCATCAGCCCCCTGAGTGGTTGACATGCTGACTAATGTTTCTGCCGAAGCCGCTTCATAACCGCGCGTGTCACTCTGGTCGGCGCTGTACGGGTAATGGGCCAGAGCGCCCGGAACTGCAACGAAAGTGGACGGTGCAGCTGTGGTTTGCGCACCTGCTCCCACACCGCGGAGGCAACCGTTTCGGGGGTCAGGTTGATACCCATGTTGTCGAACAGTGCCGAGCGCCCTTCGTTGGACTGGACCATGCCGGTATTCACGAACGGGGGCATCAAATCCCCTACTTTTATACCATATTGTTCCCATTCGATATCCAGCGCTTCGGTAAGCGCACGCACCGCGTGCTTGGTGGCGGAGTAGGAGGCGAAATCGGGGACACCATAGGAGGCCGACGCAGAGCTCATGTTGATCACCTGCGCACCAGGTGTTTCCTTGAGGTACGGAAAGGCCCCGTGAAGGACGTTCATCAGGCCAATCACGTTCACCTCCACAACGCGACGATGGTCGGCGGGGCTGATCTCATCAAAGGGGCCCACCTTCAGAATACCGGCATTGTTATGCAGCACTCTCAGCCTGCCTCCTGTGTGTTCGGCAAACTGCTCCAGCGCCTGCGTCACTGATTGGGCGTCGGTAACATCTGCGATATGGATACTGCACCTGTGTGCACCGAGCTCGTCGCGCAGCGTGTCCAGCGCCTCCGCGTTCCTGTCTGCGGCACCGACAAACCAACCTTTCCCAGCAAAGAGCCTGGCGGTAGCCCGGCCGATACCGGCGCCGGCGCCGGTTATAAAAATGCATTCGTTCATGGCAAGTCCCGTGTTTCGCCAAAGCCTTACGGCCAGGCGCTCAGATTTCCTGATAGAATAGCAGCTCTTTTTAATGGCTCCGTTGACCTTAGCGACAAATCACCGATTCAGATTAGGCAGTTAATGATCACCAGCAGCACGGCAGCAATGCCAGAACAGACAGTGGGGAAATCGCCAGCCCCTCACTCAGAATTGTCACGAAGATTCTGCGTGGCCCCGATGATGGACTGGACGACCACCCACTACCGCTACCTGGCTCGTCAGCTGAGCCGGCACACCCTGCTCTATACCGAAATGGTCACCACCGGCGCCTTGATCCACGGGGATACCGCGAGGTTTCTGCGGCATAGCGAGGCAGAATACCCGCTGGCACTGCAACTGGGCGGCAGTAACCCGCAGGAGTTGGCCCACTGCGCCGGGCTGGCCGAGCAATACGGTTTTAGTGAAGTGAACCTGAACGTTGGCTGCCCCAGCGACCGGGTGCAGAACAACATGATCGGCGCCTGCCTGATGGCCTATCCGGACAAGGTTGCCGAGGGCGTACGGGCGATGATCAATGCCACCGGGCTGCCGGTGACGGTGAAACACCGGATCGGGATTGATGGCCGCGAATCCTGGGAAGATCTGTGTGAATTTATCGAAAAAGTCTCGGAGGCGGGGTGTCGCACCTTTATCGTTCATGCCCGCATTGCCATTCTGGAAGGACTGAGCCCCAAGGAAAACCGTGACATACCCCCGCTCAAGTATGACTGGGTATACCGGCTCAAGGCGCGCTATCCTCACCTGGAAATCATCATCAACGGCGGCATCAAGTCGTTCGAGGAGTGCCATCAGCACCTTGAACACACCGATGGGGTGATGCTCGGCCGCGAGGCCTACCACAACCCGTGGCTTCTGGCCGGCGTGGACACCGAGTTTTTCGGGCAACCAGGGCCGGCACAATCCCGCCACGCGGTCCTGCGCTCGGTATTACCATTCATTCAGGATGAGCTGGACCGCGGCGTCTATCTCACCCATATGTCGCGTCATCTAATGGGCCTGTTCCATGGCCAGCCCGGGGGCCGGCAATTCCGCCGCTACATCAGCGAGAACGCCCACAAGCCTGGTTCCGGCATTGAAGTGATCGAGCAGGCCCTGGCCAGGGTTCCGGAGCCCGAAGACTCGATGACAGGGCCGGCCTGACCACCCTGATACCTTTTACTGTCTTGTTCCCGTCAGGGCAGCCCGTTATTGTAGGCGTATGACCTTCAGCGCCCGCGAGACGGGCGATCAATAACAAACCTATCAGGACGACAGGACGAATGACCAGCAAGCTCGAACAACTCAAAGCCATGACCACCGTGGTAGCGGATACCGGGGATCTGGACGCTATCGCCCAGTGGAAACCTCAGGATGCCACCACCAACCCGTCGCTTCTTCTCAAGGCCGCGGCTTCCGACGCCTACCGCCCCATGCTGGATGAGGCCGTAGCCGCCGCTCGCAGACAAGGTGGCTCCGACGCCGAGCAGCTGACTTACGCCACCGATATGCTCGCCGTACTGGCAGGAAAGGAGATTCTGGGCCGTATTCCGGGCGTGGTTTCAACGGAAGTGGATGCCCGGCTGTCCTTCGATACCGGCGCGACCCTCACCCGGGCCCGCCGACTGGTCGAGCTTTATGACCACCTTGGCATGGACACCAGCCGGGTACTGATCAAGATCGCTTCCACCTGGGAAGGAATTCGTGCCGCCGAGCAACTGGAGAAGGAAGGCATTCACTGTAACCTCACCTTGCTGTTCTCCTTCATCCAGGCCGCCGCCTGCGCGGACGCCGGTGCTTTCCTGATTTCTCCGTTTGTGGGCCGTATTCTGGACTGGCATCTGGCTGCCACCGGCCGTGATGCTTTCCCCGCCGAAGAAGATCCGGGCGTGCAGTCTGTAAGTCGTATTTACAACTACTACAAAGCCAACGGCTACAAGACCGTAGTCATGGGCGCCAGCTTCCGCAACACCGGTGAGATCGAGATGCTGGCCGGTTGTGATCGTCTCACCATCAGCCCGGCACTGTTGCAGGAACTGGATAACGACTCCGGAACCCTGCCGCGGCGGTTATCGGCAGAAGGCGCGACCAGTGCTGACAGGCCCGGCAACATCGACGAACGCCTGTTCCGCTGGGAATCCAACGAAGACGCCATGGCCACCGAAAAGCTGGCGGACGGTATCCGCCGTTTTACCAACGACCAGATTGAGCTGGAGAACCGCGTCCGCCGGCTGTCCCAGGCCGCCTGACGCTTGCAGCAG
>JAWWAM010000093.1:0-8830 GCA_033721715.1 Marinobacter sp. | reverse complement strand
TCCCTGTGCCGTGTGGGCGACAACCAGTACGCGATCATCGCCCACTTTCCCAATAGTGACCATTGCTCCACAACGGCTTTTCGCCGGGTGTTTGATGGTATTAACCATAAGGCATTGAAGACCACCGCGGGTTATATCTCCGTTGAAGCCGGAATGGTGCTCTGCCGGGCGGATGCGCAGAATGGTACGCCCTCAGTACAGGAGATGGAGCGGGCGGCGGTTCAGGGGTTGGTGGATGCGTATGAAACGCGGAGGTTTACCGAGACCAGGCCGGAGATTGGGGAGAAAGCCTGAATCACACTCCGTAACACCAAGACACACATCACAAACAGACTTCCCCACCCGAAAGCCCTATTCTGAAATTGTGGATTCAAGCAGTATCCCCCATGGCGGAGGAGCCGAGTTGTACCTCCGCCGCTAAATGGGAAAGTCCACAGAATTAACGAATTTTTCAGGCACTTTCGTTCTTTCCTTGTTTTTAAGCCAGCTTTTTAGCTGGCTTTTTTCGTTTCAAACTCCGGTATACTTCAACAATAACCCCAAGAAGTTGCCGTAACCATGAAAACCCTCGGAACCGCCTCCGTTGCTGCCCTCAGACAATACGTACGCGCCGCCGATGCCCGGGGCATAGATACCGGATCACTATTTACCAAAGCCGGCCTTGATCCGTCGATTCTTCAAACCGATGAAGGTCGGATCGATGGAGAGCTGTTCCAGGCATTCATCCGGCTTCTTTGTGAGGAAAGCAAAAACCCCATTCTTGGCCTGGAAACCGGTGATTTTGTGCAGCCCGGGTCCTACAGCGTTGTAGGGTATATCACCATGAGTTGCGCCACGCTCGGTGAAGCGGTGGAACAAATTGCCCCGTTCGAAAAGCTCGTTGGCGATATGGGCACCACCCGCCTCTCGGTGAACGAAGATGACCTGAAGCTGACCTGGACCTGCAATTACACAGACCCCGTTATTCGGCCACATATGGTCGACAACATCTTTGCATCGTGGATCAATTACGCCCGCTGGCTGGCAGATGATCAAGAAGCATCACCGAGCTCAGTGAACTTGCACCGCGCCTCCCCCGGCACGGAATTTGAGCGAGCATATGAAGATCGATGGCACTGCCCCGTCAGGTTCTCGGCCAACGAGAACACCATAACCCTGAAGAAAAAACTGCTTGAGACCCGGCTGAGACAACCCGACCCCCTGCTCCGTAAAACCCTCGAAGCCCATGCGCTCAGCCAACTGGCCACCCTTGAGACTGACACTGCCCTCACCAACCGGGTGAAGCACAGCATTCGCAAACAGCTGATGCACG
This sequence comes from Marinobacter sp., assembly GCA_033721715.1. Lineage (GTDB taxonomy): Bacteria > Pseudomonadota > Gammaproteobacteria > Pseudomonadales > Oleiphilaceae > Marinobacter. The sequence goes on along the minus strand of JAWWAM010000093.1, from coordinate 7,518 downwards.
GCATCACCCGCCAGGATATGGTCGCGGACCACCTTGGCATGACCAGCCGAACGCTGCAGCGCAAGCTGAGCCAGGAAGGGGTTTCTTACCAGCAATTACTGGACGAAGTCAGACAGGGTATGGCGGAAGATTTTTTAACGAATAGCGAACTGGGAATTCCAGAGATAGCGTTAAGGTTGGGGTACAGCGAAACAACGTCGTTTCACCGGAAGTTCAAAGCAGAAACCGGGAAGACTCCAGGTGAGTTCCGTCAGTTAAAAGCGGAATAGACCAAGGCCAGAACGAGCAAGGCCGGTACAGGTTCCCAGAAACGTGGAGCGCCAAGGATGGCGCGACCGAGCCCTACATGGATGTATTCACGGGCGTTTTCTGGGAACCTGTACCGGCCTTGCTCAGGCACCATTGTTCGGAACAAACTCAGCTTTAAAGTTTGCGGCCTTTGCCAGCGGCGATACGCAGGCGCAAGGCATTCAGCTTGATGAAGCCTTCCGCATCCTTCTGATCGTACGCGCCCTGGTCTTCCTCAAAAGTCGCAATCTTCTCATCAAACAGCGAATCGTCCGACTTCCGCCCGACCACATCCACATTGCCCTTATAGAGCTTCAGCCGCACGGTCCCGTTCACATAGGTCTGGGTCTGGTCGATCAGCGCCTGCAGCGCCTCGCGCTCCGGCGACCACCAGTAACCGTTGTAGATCACCTCCGCATAGCGCGGCATGATGCTGTCCTTCAGGTGCGCCACTTCGCGGTCCAGAGTGATGGACTCAATGGCCCGGTGGGCGCGCAGCATAACGGTACCGCCCGGGGTTTCGTAGCAGCCGCGGGACTTCATGCCCACATAGCGATTCTCAACGATGTCGAGACGGCCAATGCCATTGTCACCGGCCAGCTTGTTCAGGGTTTCCAGCACCACGTGAGGCTTCATCTCCTGACCATCAATGGCCACGATGTCGCCCTTCTTGTAGGTCACTTCAACGTAGGTCGGCGTGTCCGGAGCCGCTTCCGGAGACACACTCCACCGCCACATGTCTTCCTCGGCTTCCGCCCAGGGGTCTTCCAGGTTCATGCCTTCATAGGAAATGTGCAGCAGGTTCGCATCCATGGAGTAAGGCGACTTGCCCTTCTTCATCTCCACCGGAATGTTGCGCTCCTCGCAGTACGCCAGCAGCTTCTCGCGGGAATTCAGATCCCACTCACGCCAGGGCGCAATCACCTTCACACCCGGCTTCAGCGCGTAAGCACCCAGCTCAAAGCGTACCTGGTCGTTGCCCTTGCCAGTCGCACCATGGGAAATCGCGTCCGCGCCGGTTTCATTGGCAATCTCGATCAGGCGACGGGAAATCAGTGGGCGTGCGATGGAGGTACCCAGCAGGTACTCCCCTTCATAGATGGTATTGGCGCGGAACATCGGGAACACGTAATCTCGCACGAACTCCTCGCGCAGGTCCTCGATGTAGATTTCCTTGACGCCCAGCGCCTTGGCCTTTGTGCGCGCCGGCTCCACTTCCTCGCCCTGGCCGATGTCGGCGGTAAAGGTTACCACCTCACACTCATAGGTATCCTGCAACCAACGAACGATTACCGAGGTATCCAGGCCACCGGAATAGGCCAGCACCACCTTTTTAATATCAGACATGCCCTTGCTCCAGACTGAACAGAATGGATGTATCGAAAATAAGCGGCATATTGTACGGGACAGCGGGGGGAATGGCTATTGGGCGGAAAGGAGGGTGCCGTGCTCGCCAGCGCTTGCAGACTTGCCATAGAAAATACGGTGGAGCTCACCGTCAGCGTCCATCTCTGCAATGGCCGCGCTGAATCTGAGGGCGGCCCCTGGCCTGAGCGCTGCGCGGGACATGTAAAGCGTACCTTTCTGACCAGGCACATGCTCGTGATATCGCAACCGATCCCGGCTCAGATCTTGTGAGGCCAGAGTCCGATATATATTGTGATCGCTGGCGAGAATCGCAGAAATTCGCCCCATGGAAAGCAGCTCCAGCGCCTGGCTGATGGCATTCACCGGCACTTTCACCACATCCGTATCCTGCTCAAATGCCTCACCGAGATAGGTGCCACGGATATACGCCACCCGCTTTCCTTTCAACTCCCCCAGGGTGAGTGGGTACTCAGAATCCGCCATGGCAGCCAGCAGCAAATTCACCTGAGTTATTGGAGAGACATTGACTGCCTCAATATCCAGCTCGGGGTTCTGGAAAAGAATACTGAAGTTAACATCACCCGTACGCAGCTCAAAAATCGCACGTCGGAGGGGGCGTAACCGGGGAGTAACAGGAACACCGGTCTTCTCGGAGAGCCGGTTAGCAACTTCGATAAGGCTCCCCCGCAACTCGCCTGCCTCATCCTCATAGGCCCAGGGCCAGACATCGGGAATCGCAAAGGTAACCGCTTCCTTTGCCACCGGCTCTGCCGCGGAGACCAAGGGCGAGCCAGCAACTAAAGCCGCAACCAGAAGCCCTCCGGCAACGAATGCCGGAAACCGGGTAACCCGGCGCAATCACACCGCCTGCTTTTGCAGCGAAGTAGCCTCTTCGCGGATACCGTCCCAGCCGTCCTTGATAGAGCGCAGCAAGTCAGCTACTTCATCAAGTTTGGCAATGTCGTTTTTGGCGTTTGCCTCGAACAGGGTGCGTTCCATGTAGTCGTAGAGAGACTCCAGGCGAATGGCCAGGTCACCGCCCTTGTCGAAATCCAGGAAGCCGCGCAGGCCGCCGATGATCTCGATGGCTTTGGAAATCAGTTTGCCCTTGCCTTCGAAATCCTTCGCCTGCATCCGGGCCTTGGCCATGTTGATGCGCTCCAGGGCTCCGTTGTAGAGCAACTGGATGAGCTTGTGTGGGTCTGCATCGGTGATGCTGGTCTGGGTGTTGACCCGTTGGTATGCCTGTAAGCCGTTCATAATCTGCCTCTTTATTCACCAGCACGTGCCAGTTGTTCTGTGTTCGGGCCAACTATAGCCAGTATAGCCGGTTTAGTTGCCTTTATTGTTCTGCGGCGCGAGGGCAGCCAACTGCTGGGTGACGTAGTCTCGCGTGTTGTTCAACTGCGAGATCAACGAGTCTGCCGCACTGAACTGGCTGACCAACCGCTCCTGGTAGGACTGGATACGTAACTCCAACTGCTGCCGGTCCTCCTCGATTCGCTCCAGGTCTCGATTAAGATTACTGGTACGCGAATCCAGAGCACCATCGGAAGCAAGAATACTGGTGATCGTGTCGACCGACCGCTCACTAATACCCTCAATGAAGTTCACCGAGCCACGATCTCCCAGATCACCCCCGGTAATCCGGACCTGTAACCCTGCCGCGTCACCACCATCACTATTACCCAGGAACAGAACCTGGCCATCGCCCTGAGCGGCCTGCCCGTTGATCGTGCCTTGAACATCAAGACCGGCATCGCCTGTTTTTGTGGTGAGCTCACCAACACCGGTGACAGCCGTCAGGCTCACATTGGATTCATTGCCAAACCGGTTGGACGTAAACGAGAGATTGCCCGCACCGTCAAAATCAACCTGCACAGAACGACCGGAAGCGTTCAGCGCCGCATTGTTGCTCAGTTGTTCCTGAAGTGCAGCCGCAAAGGCTTCCTTGGTATAGGTGCCCTCAGCCACTGAAATCGTAGCATCCGTCTGACCGTCCACCTTGAAGGTGAAAGAGCTGTCAGCACCAACGGCTATATCACCGGCAACACCACTCAGGTCGTAGTTAAGCGCACCACGGGTAGCCATCTGGGAAACATTGATATCGTAATCGCCCGGCTGAGTGTTTGAACCACTGCGAACAAATTCAACCTGGGGATCAGTGGCCCTGCCCTGTTCTGCGAACAAGGCAGTAACATCGTCCGGATTCTCGGCAAGCTGCTGCTGGAAGCGCTGACTGTTGAACTGCAGTTCGCCGGTTTCAAAATTGGTGGAGATACCAACATCCGCCAAACTGCGAACGTTAGCATCCTCGAGGCCAGGGACAATGTCGGAGAGCACGCGTTTAAGTTGGTTCTGGATATTCCGGACGGTGGAATCACCCGTCAGAATGCTCGCCTGGCCGGTTTCGGAATTGAAGCTGGTCAATTCGCGAACGGTGCCCTGAAGGGCATTGAACTTGTCAACAAACTCTTGAACCCGCTCTGCAATCGCGCCAGTATCCTGCTCAATTTTAACCGTTGAGACGCCCTCACCAGTAATGTCAAAGGTAACACCATCAACCACGTCGTCCACGGTATTGGTGCCCTTGGTTACTTCAATACCATTGATGGTAAACATCGCGTCCTGGGCCGGAGTGGTTTCTTCAGCCCCGACCACAAAGTTGGAGAGTGCAGAACCACCGGCCGCATCGGTACTCATATTAATGGCGTTGGCGCTACCGGTTTCGTCGGAGGAAAGCACAAGCCGGTAACCGTTGCCTGTATTGATAATGCTGGCAGACACTCCGGCGTCAGCATCATTAATCGAGTTGGCAACGCCCTGGAGTGTGTCGTTGGAGTCATCAATCGTGATGTTGGTGGTTTTATCCCCCACTGCCAGAGTCAGGGTGCCACTACCTACACTGGTGGAATCACGGTCGGCCATACTCTGGAACGCCAAGGCGTTAGCCTGGGCCATTTGCGAAACGTTGATATTGTAGCTGCCGCGGCTGGCAATACTGCTGTCGACCGAAGCAGAAACGTTCCCTCCGGAGGATTCCGCGGAGAAAGAGCGCATGGCATCCGCAGAGCCCAACTGGCGCATGGGTAAACGCAATTCCGTCACGGCACTGCGAAGCTGACCGTAGGCAGACAACTTCGCGTCAGTCTGTTCAGTTCTGAAGTCCAACCGCTGCTCTTTTGGCCCGCGCTCAGCTGCCACCAACTGCTCGACCAGATCCGAGGTCAGAACACCCGAACCAATGCCTAATGATGAGATGCTTGCCATAACCATGCCTCCTCAAGGGGGCGAAAACCCATACTGTTCAGTTTATCGGCAAAAAGCGGCAAAACTTTGCCCATTCCTTCAGCCTTTTTGTAACAACACGTAAATAACACACTAATGCGCGCCCACACCCTAAACGCAGAACACCGCCGGCCCCTCTCGGGGGCGGCGGTGCTGAAATACCGTTGCTCACATCAACTGCAAAAGCGGCAAGCCTTCACACTTTAATATTAAACAACGTCAGCGGTTCGTCCTGCTGCAAGTTCTCTGCCAACCTCAATGCAACCTCGTCCGGAATCTGGCGGATAACTTCCTGGGTAGATTGATCGACCACTCTCACAATGGTCTTTCCAAGGTCGTTATCCACTTCAAACTGCAGGTCCCGCTGGACAGTCTGAACAAAGTCGTTCAGTTGCGACACCGCCTCATCCAGTTGCTCCCGCTGGGCTTGATTACGCTTCTCGAGCTGCTCGGCTTTCGAAGGCTCCTGAGCCTGGGTGGGAGACTGAACGCGGTCCGCTCGGCCAGTTGGTGAAGGCGCAATCTGGGCTGAGGCATTCCTGCCTTCGTCCTGAGATGACGAAATTGCCCGAGCCGGAGCCTGCTTACTGGAATGAACCAACTTCAGATCCGGGCTGTTCAGGTTAACGTCATTCATAGCTCACCTCGCTATCCTCAAACGGTATTAAACCGGGGCCCGAAAGCCCCGGCTTGTACCGCTATGCCCCAATTACTGCAGGAGGGACAGAACCTGCTGAGGCCGCGCATTGGCCTGTGACAGTACAGAGATGCCAGCCTGCTGCAGCACCTGGGACTTGGCCAGGTTGGCAGTTTCTGACGCGAAATCGGCGTCCAGAATACGGCTGTTGGCGGCGCTCAGGTTCTCAGAGCTGGTTGCCAGGTTGGCGATGGTGGATTCGAATCGATTCTGGACCGCACCCAACTCACCGCGGAAACTGTTGACAGTATCCAGCGCTGCATCCATACGCAGGATGGCATCGTTGGCATTAGCTACTGTGTCCACTGTAACCCCATCGACACTACCGTTATCAACTGCGATTTCAGTGGTAGTAGCAAAACCCCCGCCGAGGCCTGCCGTGTCGTCAGAGAACGTAAGTGTTTCTGAAGACTTGAGGTCAATACCGTCACCACCTTCTTTGAGAGTTGCGAAAGCACGGCCAGCCAGTTGGTCATTGATCTGTCTGGTGACCTCCTGAAGGACAGCTTCATCATCGATAGCTTCTAAAGTACCAGCGTTGTCCTGAAAGAGGCTCTCATCAAGAGTCAGCGTAACATTAGTAACTTCAGTATCATCCCCAAAGGTAACCGCGAAAGCAGTAGCACCGGCACTCGCCTCCCCTTCTACGAAGATCGATAAACCGTCAGCATTTGCAAGAGCCGCGCCCTCGGCAACTGCCAGATCACCAAAATCCGCAGCCCGTACACTTTGAGCCAGGTCAACACCGATAGTCTGGCCTGCATTGGCGCCTACCTGGAAAGCTTGCGATGCAAGCGAGCCATCAAGAACATTCAGCCCGTTGAACGCAGTCTGTGACGCAATACGATCAACCTCAGCGATACGTTGCTGAACTTCATCGTTCAGAGCCTCACGGTCCGAGGCGCTGTTGGTGGCGTTGGCAGACTGAACCGCCAGCTCACGGATTCGGCTCAGGTTGTTGGTGATTTCGTCCAACGCCCCCTCTGCCGTCTGTGCCAAAGAGATACCATCGTTTGCGTTACGGGTCGCAACATTCAATCCAGAAATCTGAGACTGAAAGCGCGTTGAGATTGCCAGCCCCGCTGCGTCGTCTTTGGCAGAGTTGATACGCAGACCGGAAGACAAACGCTCCAGAGCCTGATCGTTCATACCCTGGGATTTGTTCAGCTGATTCTGAGCAGACAGTGAAGCCACGTTAGTGTTAATACCGAGAGCCATATTGCTTCTCCTTCGACAGATGTCGTTATTTCATGGAAAAGGTGTGACGCCCGTTTTTTAGTTTGGGAGCGCCTCCCTGTTGCAATGCTTAACGGCGCCCCTTTCACATCCTTTAGAAAAATATACCCGGAATTTGTAAAGGAATGTAAAAGCGGCAACAGACTTCCGATATCGGTTGCCAGATAACTGTCAGCGAGGTATCTCATCGTTCACGATTTTTTTCTAAAACGCTTGGAAACAAAAACTTAGCCCAATAAATCCAAAACTGGCACGCCCTTCGCTTTAACCCTGCAAAACGGCAATTTAATGTATTCCCGCCGGCAAGGCGTCCAGTTTGATCGGGCACCGGGTTACCGGCATCTCTGAGCAGGGAGAAAAGATATGCCTCAGGTCATTAACACAAACATTGCTTCGCTGAACGCGCAAAGAAATCTGAACACCTCACAGGGCCAGGCCAATCAGGCTCTAGAGAGGCTCTCATCCGGCCTGAGGATTAACTCTGCCAAAGACGATGCCGCAGGCCTGGCCATCTCTACCCGATTCGAGGCACAGATCAGCGGCCTGAACATGGCCCAGCGAAATGCCAACGACGGCATCTCGCTGGCCCAGACTGCTGAAGGTGCCCTGGATGAAGTCACCAATAACCTGCAGCGCATCCG
>JAWWAM010000092.1:0-8837 GCA_033721715.1 Marinobacter sp. | reverse complement strand
TTCGCGGACATTGGGAAATTCGATGGGCAGCAGCCTTGCGCTGTGGCAGGGCAAGGCGGTGCCATCCGGGGCCACCGTCAGGAACAGGCTGCCCCATCCGTTCATGCAGGCCTTGGGTCGTTCTTCGTAGTAATCCGGTGTAACGAAAATGAGTTTCATAGCCGAACCGCTGGCCGTCAGGCGCTTGCGATAGGCATTCACTTCCGCTTCGGCTTTCTCAAGTTGCGCCTTAGACGGCATCAGCCCTTCGCGGTTTTCAAAGGCCCAGCCGTAGTACTGGCAGGTGGCCAGTTCCACATAGTCCGCGCCCAGGCGTTCACAAAGGCTGATGATGTCGTCCATCTGGTGGATGTTGTGGCGATGGATGACGAAGTTGAGCACCATGGGGTAGCCCGCTTCCTTCACCGCCCGAGCCATGGCCAGTTTCTGGTCGAAGGCTTTGCGGGAACCTGCAACGGCATTGTTCAGCTCCGGGTCCGAGGCCTGGAAGCTCACCTGGATATGGTCCAGTCCGGCGTCGCGGAAGGCGTTCACCTTGGCTTCTGTAAGCCCGAGCCCCGAGGTAATGAGGTTGGTGTAGTAGCCAAGTTGCCGCGCCTCGGCAATCAGCTCCGGCAGGTCCTGGCGCACCAGCGGCTCGCCGCCCGAAAAGCCCAGTTGCGCCGCGCCCATCTCCCGGCCCTGGCGCAGCACCCGCACCCACTCCTCGGTGGTCAGTTCCTGCTCGGTCTGGGCAAAATCCAGCGGATTGGAGCAGTAGGGGCACTGCAGCGGGCAGCGATAGGTCAGCTCCGCCAGCAACCACAGCGGCGGACCAATGCCGGGGCGATCACCGGCAGGCATGGCGTGGTGGCCATTCATGACAACAGAATCCATTGTTGCTGCTGGGCATCTTTCAGGAAATCGCTGACATCGTCCGCCAGGGATCCCGCATCCGGAAACTGTTGTTCCAGGATTGCCACAATGTCTGCCACGTTGCGCTGGCCGTCCACCACTTTCAGTACCGCGCCTGCACTGTCGTTCAGCCTCACCATGCCCTCCGGATACAGCAGCACATAGGCATTCTGGGCCGGCTCCCACTGGAAGCGGAAACCCGGGCGCAGTTTTGGTATCTGCTCCATGGACACCGCCATCACAGCCCCCGATGCCACACGGGCTGGTCGGTGACGGTATGATACGGTGGCGTCTGGTGCTGATAGGCCATAGTCAGGGCATCCAACATCGACCATAAGATATCCAGTTTGAATTGAAGGATTTCCAGGGCACGGGCCTGCTGCGCCGCGGTGGTGAAATGGTCCAGGGTAATGCTCAGCCCGTGCTCCACATCACGGCGGGCTTCCGACAGCCGCTTGCGGAAATAGGCGTAACCATCGACCCTGATCCAGGGATAATGCTGCGGCCAGCTGTCGAGCCGGGACTGGTGAATCTCCGGTGCGAACAGTTCAGTCAGTGAGGAACAGGCCGCTTCCTGCCAGGTCGCGCGACGGGCAAAATTCAGATAGGCATCCACGGCAAAGCGGACACCGGGCAGCACATGGCGCTGGTCGATCACTTCCTCGCGGGTCAGCCCCACCGCTTCCGCCAGGCAGAGCCAGGCTTCGATACCGCCTTCGTCATCATTGTGGCCATCGTGATCCAGCACCCGCTGCAGCCATAACCGGCGTACCGAGGCATCCGGGCAGTTCGCCATAATGGCGGCGTCTTTACGGGGAATGTTGATCTGATAATAGAAACGATTGGCCACCCAGCCACGAATCTGTTCCTGCGTGCAGTCACCGCCGTACATGGCTTTATGGTACGGGTGGTGAATATGGTAATACTGGCCTTTGGCCCGCAGGGCCTGTTCGAAATCCTCGCGGTTCATAACCGGGGTCGCGATTGCGTTCATGAGGGCACCGCCATATCCAGATGCATTCCGTCAAAGGAGACTTCGATACCGTGCTTTGCCAGCACAGCCCGTTCCGGCGAGTCCTCATTCAGAATGGGGTTGGTATTGTTGATGTGGATAAGAATCTTCCGCTTCGCCGGCATGGTGTCGAGCACCTCGATCATGCCGCCCGGGCCACTCTGGGCCAGGTGACCCATTTCCTGGCCGGTGCGGGTGCCCACTTCGCAACGCAGCATTTCATCGTCGTGCCATACGGTGCCATCCACCAGCAGGGTGTCGGCGTTGCGCATCCATTGCAGAATCTGCTCATCCGGCTGACCCAAACCAGGCGCGTACATCACGGTTTCCCCGCTGCGGGTGTCTTCGATAAACAGCCCGATGTTGTCACCAGGGTGCGGATTGTTCCTGCGTGGCGAATACGGTGGCGCGTTACTGAGCAGCGGAATGGCCGTCAGACGCAGAGAGGGTGCGCAGGGTATGGTAAAGGACTGCTGATCGGTGCACGGCACTTCACGCCATTGCGGGCCACCGTTCCAGTGCTGAAGCAGGCGGAACAGAGGAAAACCGCTACTGAGATCTTCATGCACCTGCTCGGTACACCACACGTCTAGTGGTAGGCCCTCCCGCAGCATCAGCAGGCCAGTGGTGTGATCCACCTGGCTGTCTATCAACAGCACCGCACCGATACCTGTGTCCCGCAGGGCACGGGCCGGCTGCATGGCGTCGAAAGAGGCCAGTTGGGCTCGGATATCCGGGGAGGCGTTGCAAAGAATCCAGCTGGCACCATCCTCGCTGATGGCGATGGACGACTGGGTGCGGGCCGTGGCATTCAGAGTGCCTTTACGGTAGCCATCACAATTAGCGCAGTTGCAGTTCCACTGGGGAAAACCACCTCCGGCTGCGGAACCAAGGATACGAATCTGCATGGCGGGAACTCCAGACACGAAACGGCCAGCACACAGTGGCTGGCCATCGGTTCTCAGCGGTTGGCGAAGTACATGGTGACTTCGAAGCCGATCCGCAGGTCTTCATAGGCTGGTTTGGTCCACATGATGCTTTCCTCTTGTGATGATTGTTGTGGCATTCAGGATCCGTTAGCCGGCTTTCCGGTAACTCACACTCAATCCTACCCAGTCGAAGGAGGAGCAAATATGGTACTTTGGCACTGATTTTCGACTGGTGCGGGTGCAGGAATTCATCCTTTAGGACCATCTTCAGAAGTGCGGCAGCTAAAACAAAAAAAGGCCCTGGGAAGGGCCAAAGCAATGGCAGGAAAACCCACGTACCCCCAGCCAGTCACCGGGGAGGAAAATGCACATCCTTATGCGGACTCGCTACCGGGCCTGTGTGGATAGGCCCGGGCACAACAGTCATTGGTTTACCAGACTCAGAAGAAGCCCAGCGGGTTGATGTCGTAGCTGACCAGCAGGTTCTTGGTCTGCTGGTAATGATCCAGCGCCATCTTGTGGTTCTCACGGCCAACACCGGATTTCTTGTAACCGCCAAAAGCTGCGTGGGCAGGATACTGGTGGTAGCAGTTGGTCCATACACGGCCCGCCTGGATGGCACGGCCCATGCGATAGGCACGGTTGATGTCACGGGTCCACAGGCCGGCACCGAGGCCGAACTCTGTATCGTTGGCAATGGCCAGGGCTTCTTCTTCGTCCTTGAAGGTGGTCACTCCCACCACCGGGCCGAAGATTTCTTCCTGGAATACACGCATGTCGTTCTTGCCTTTCAGCAGCGTAGGCTGAACATAGAAGCCGTTGTTGTACTCGCCTTCCATCTCTTCGCGGCCACCACCGGTCAGCACTTCCGCACCTTCCTGTTTGCCGATTTCCAGATAGGACATGATCTTGTCGAACTGCTCTTTACTCGCCTGGGCACCTACCTGCACATCGGTATCCAGCGGATTACCACGCTTGATAGCCTTGGTGCGCTCAACAACCTTGGCCATGAACTCGTCGTACATGTCTTCCTGGATCAGGGCACGTGACGGGCATGTGCACACCTCGCCCTGGTTGAAGAACGCCAGCACCAGGCCTTCCACGCACTTGTCGATAAATTCAGGCTCGGCCTGCATCACGTCGGAGAAGTAGATGTTGGGGGACTTGCCACCCAGTTCCACGGTAGACGGGATGATGTTCTCGGCCGCGCACTTGAGAATGTGAGCACCCACCGGTGTAGAGCCGGTAAACGCGATTTTGGCAATTCGCTTGCTGGTGGCCAGGGCCTGGCCGGCCTCGATGCCGTAACCATTGACAATGTTGACCACGCCCGCCGGCAGCAGGTCACCGATCAGGTCCATGAGAATCAGGATACTGGCCGGCGTCTGCTCGGCTGGCTTCATCACGGTACAGTTGCCCGCTGCCAGGCAGGGCGCCAGCTTCCACACCGCCATTAGCAGTGGAAAGTTCCAGGGGATGATCTGGCCCACAACGCCCAGAGGCTCATTGTAATGATAGGCCACCGTGTTGTTGTCGATGGCACTGGAAGTGTCTTCCTGGGCACGGATACAACCGGCGAAATAACGGAAGTGGTCCACCGCCAGCGGCAGGTCGGCGTTGATGGTTTCACGCACCGCCTTGCCGTTGTCCCAGGTTTCAGCAACCGCGAGCATTTCAATATTCTGCTCAATGCGGTCGGCAATCTTCAGCAGAATGTTGGAACGCTCGGTAGTAGACGTTTTGCCCCAGGCCGGCGCGGCCTTATGGGCGGCGTCCAGCGCCAGTTCGATATCTTCGGCGGTCGAACGCGGAATTTCACAGATCACATCGCCGGTAACCGGAGTGATGTTTTCAAAATACTGGCCCTTGGCGGGAGCGACCCACTCACCACCAATAAAGTTTTCATAACGGGGTTTGAAGGAGACGACGGAGCCTTCCTTTCCTGGTTGTGCGTAGATCATGGTCTCGACCTCTTGTTGTGTTTGTCGAAGGGCAACGCGGCCTTTCGCGTTTACCCAATCAATGTAGACCCCAGCGACGGATAGGTGAATGATTCGATGGAGGTGAAAAACTCGTTCCTTAGTAGTAGATGGCATCAAAGCCGCGCCAGTACTGGTCAAACCTGCCTGAATAAATATTGCACCGCAAAATCCCTCACTGGCGCACAAAAACAGTGCGCATGCCCTGACAGGAAGCAGACGCGTTTCACCGTCAAAATAAAAAGCCAACAAAACCAGACGGTTAATAATTGGCACAGACTCTGCAATACCCGTATGACGCAGCGAGAAGTCGGTTACCGAAACCAGCATCAAAGCGCGACAATCTGACAAATAGTTCAACTAGGGTTCCGGCCTGTTCCTCGTCGTGATGCAAAGCGAGACAAAACAGGTGACTGGTCCGAGAGTTGACGACCTTTTCCAAGGTTACACGGCGGGACAAAAGCCCGGGAGGATCGTTCAGTGACTGACGTCTCTCGTTTCTTTGAACCCCGTACCAGAAGGAAAAGGCGATGCTCGACTCTCTCAATAGCGCAGCCCCCCTCTACGACGATCTGATTCCCGGCGGATCCCACTGGTCTTTCATCATGCGCCGCGGCCATGTTCTGCGCCTGATTGACGAAACCGGCGGGGCCAATGTCGGCATGCTGATGTACAACCCCGAGAACCCCCTCGAGCGGTACAACATGCCGGATACCCTGAAAAACCAGCACACATTCCTGCTCACCAAAGGCCATGTATTGCTTTCTGATATGGGCCGGGTCTTCGCCTCCATCATCCGTGACGACCTCGGCTGGCACGATACCGTCAGCGGCACCTGCAACGCCGAAGTGGTCGAACAGCGCTGGGGCATCAAGACCTATCAGCAAGCCCACAACCACTACCACCGCAACGGCTTCACCAGTTTCCTGAATGAGCTGGCAAAGTATGGCCTGGGCAAGAAAGACCTGACCGCCAACCTGAACTGGTTCAGCAAGGTGCAGACGGACGACGACGGCAACATGACTCTTGTCAGCGATCACTCACACGCCAGTGCAACGGTGGACCTGCGTTTCGAAATGGACACCATCGTGGTGCTGCACACCTGCCCGCACCCGATGAACCCAGCCAGCGAATACCCCAGCCATCCTGTGAGGTACCAGCTTTTCAAGGCCGCTCCCGTTACCGATGCCGATCCTTGCAAGCTCTCGTCACCGGAGGCCACTCGCGCCTTCGCCAACACTGCCCTTTATCACCTGTTCCAGTAACGGAGGCCGGATATGATCAAGCAAAGCGCATTGAAACCCGACAACGCCGCCTTCCGCGAAACCGTACCGGCAGGCGAGTATTTCCTGAAAGTTGTGAAGGCTGGCGAGACCGTCCGCATCCTGGACCTCGAAGGCAACCAGGCGGCCGACACTCTGTTCTACAACGCCCACAATCCCACCGAACGCTACAGCGCCGTGGACACCATCCGCGAGCAGGGCAATGTCTACCTGACCGCCGGCTCGAAGCTGATGTCCTCGGAAAACAACGTGATGCTGGAAATCACCGCCGATACCTGCGGCCGCCACGACACCCTCGGCGGTGCCTGCGCAGCGGAGAGCAACACCACCCGTTACGCCCTCGAGAAAAAGTGCATGCACGCATGCCGTGACAGCTGGCTGGTGGCGGTTACCGAGCATGAAGAGCTGGGCATGACCAAGCGGGACATCACCCACAACATCAACTTCTTCATGAACGTGCCGGTCACCGCTGATGGCGGCCTGACCTTCGCCGATGGCATTTCCGATGCCGGCAAGTACGTGGAGCTGGAAGCGAAGATGGATGTGCTGGTGATGATTTCAAACTGCCCCCAATTGAACAACCCCTGCAACGGCTGGAACCCCACACCGATCGAGGTGCTGGTATGGAGCTGACCAGCACCCTCAGTAACCCCCACAAAGTCCTGATTGCCAATCGCGGCGCCATTGCCTGCCGGGTGATCCGCACCCTGCGGGAAATGGGCATCACTTCGGTGGTGGTCTACGCCGAGGCGGATGCCGACTCCCTGCATGTGCGACAGGCAGACGAAGCTTACTCGCTGGGTGAAGGCTCGGCCGCAGCCACCTATCTGGACCAGGACAAGCTTTTCGAGATCGTCCGCAGGAGCGGCGCGGGCGCCGTCCATCCGGGCTATGGTTTTCTCAGCGAAAACGCGGATTTTGCCCGTCGTTGTGATGCCGAGGGCGTGGTGTTCCTCGGCCCTACGCCCGAACAGATGGAGCAATTCGGCCTCAAGCACACCGCCCGGGCCCTGGCCGAGGAAGCTGGCGTACCACTGCTGCCCGGCACCGGCCTGCTGACGGGTCTGGACGAAGCGATACAGGCAGCTGAGGTAATCGGCTATCCGGTGATGCTGAAAAGCACTGCCGGCGGTGGTGGCATTGGCATGTCCCGCTGTTACAGCGCCAAGGAGCTGGGCAAAACTTTCGAGTCAGTACAGCGCCTCAGCCAGAACAACTTCAGCAACGATGGCGTGTTTCTCGAGAAATTCGTGGAGCATGCCCGCCATATTGAAGTGCAGCTTTTCGGCGACGGCAAAGGCCGCGTCGCTGCCCTGGGCGAACGGGACTGTTCCGCCCAGCGTCGTAACCAGAAGGTCATCGAGGAAGCGCCCGCGCCGGGTCTGACCGACGATGTGCGCACCCGCATGCACGCCACCGCCCGCCAGCTGGGCGAAAGCATTGCCTACCGCAGTGCCGGCACCGTGGAGTTTATCTACGACCCGGACACCACCGAGTTCTACTTCCTGGAAGTGAATACCCGCTTACAGGTAGAACACGGTGTGACCGAACAGGTTTACGGTGTGGACCTGGTGCGCTGGATGGTGGAACTTGGGGCCGGCACCCTGCCGGATCTGAAAGGGCTGAGTGGCAACCTCACTGCTTCCGGACATGCCATTCAGGCGCGGATCTATGCCGAGGATCCCAACAAGGATTTCCAGCCCGGCGCCGGCCTGCTGACCAACGTGGCATGGCCGGACGAAGACGGCCTTCGCATCGACACCTGGATACAGCCGGGCACGGAAGTGTCGCCCCTGTACGACCCCATGCTCGCCAAGGTGATTGTGCACGAGCCTGATCGGGAATCGGCCCGGCAGCGGCTGATGGAGGCGCTGGATGACAGCCAGCTCTACGGCATCGAGACCAACCTCAAGTACGTGCGCCAGGTGCTGGATGACCCGCGTTTCGTGGAAGGCCGCCTGTTCACCCGCACCCTCAATGAATTCGACTACCAGCCAGCCACTGTGGACGTGCTCAGTGGCGGCACAATGACCACCATCCAGGACTACCCCGGGCGGATCGGCTATTGGGAAATCGGTGTGCCGCCCTCCGGCCCTTTCGACAGCTACTCGTTCCGGCTCGGTAACCGGCTGCTGGGCAACCCGGAAAAAGCACTGGGCCTGGAAATCACCCTCAAGGGGCCCGTACTCAACTTTAATCGGGCCACCCAGATTGTGCTCACCGGCGCACCGCTGAACGCCACCCTGAACGATGAGCCGGTGGGTTTGTGGCAGGTGATTGACGTGCCCGCAGGCGCCACCCTGAAGCTCGGCGCCACCACCGGCGATGGTGCCCGGGCCTATGTGCTGTTCGGTGGTGGCCTGGACTGCCCGGAATACCTCACCTCCTGCAGCACGTTTACCCTGGGGCAGTTCGGCGGCCACTGCGGCCGCGCCCTGCGGGCCGGGGATGTGCTGGCATTGAGCGACGCCACACCGGTTACTGCCACTACCCTGCCCAACGAACTGAAACCGACCATTGGCCGAACCTGGAAGCTCCACGTGACCTATGGCCCCCACGGGGCGCCGGACTATTTCACCGGTCAGGACATCGATACCTTCTTCGCCAGCGAATGGGAGATCCACTACAACTCCAGCCGCACCGGCGTTCGGCTGATTGGCCCGAAACCGGAATGGGCCCGCAGTGATGGCGGCGAGGCCGGCATGCACCCTTCCAACATCCACGACAACGCCTATGCGGT
>JAWWAM010000091.1:0-8887 GCA_033721715.1 Marinobacter sp. | reverse complement strand
CGTCAGCAGAAGGTGAAGAGCCACAGTTCATCTTCCGCATCGGACAACTAATGCTCGAAGAAGGTACTATCTCCTACACCGACCGCACCCTGGACCCGACCTTTACCACCCGGTTTGATCAGTTGCGTGGTTCTGTAACCGGCCTGAGCAATATTTCACCGCAGCAGGGCAAGGTATCGGTACAGGGCCGTGTGGGGGAGGTTGCCAGTATGACTCTTGATGGTTCCCTGGGGACGCTGGGAACGGAAGATACCAGTGAACTCAAATTGACTATGGAGAATGTTTCCCTGCCCATGTTGTCGCCCTACTTTGGCCGTTATCTTGGCTATGGTGTCGACGGCGGTAAACTGAATCTCGATCTGGATTACAAGTTTTCCGGCAGTAATATTGATGCCGGCAACAGTGTGATCATGAATCGTCTCGAACTCGGGGACCCCATAGCCAGCGATGATGCTATCAGCGCGCCGGTGAAACTCGGCCTTGCCCTGCTGAGAGACAGGAACGGTGTCATCGATATCAATCTTCCGGTCAGTGGAGATCTGGACAGCCCGGACTTCAATGTGGGGCAGGTGGTAATGAGGACCTTCGTCAACCTGGTGGCAAAGGCAGCAACATCACCCTTCAGCATGCTGGGCTCGATCGTGGATATGGCCGGGCTATCCGGAGACGAGTTGGGCACAATCCGCTTTGAGCCCGGCCAGGTAACCCTGGCGGAAGGCGAAAAAGCCAAGCTGGAGGCATTAGGGGCAGCCCTGAATGACCGGCCCGCGCTCATACTGAATGTTCGTGGTGCGGTTGCACCGGATGCCGACGCCCGTGGATTGCGACGGCAGCGGTTGTTCGAACAGTTGGATATTACGGATGCAACACCGGTATCCCAGCGTGTTGCTCGTCTGGAACAGGCCTACTCCAGCTCTGATAATATCGCTCCATTGGATGCTTTCAAGGCTAATGTTGCCGGCGACAATGGCCAGATCAGTGAGGCTGAATGGGAGCAGGCGCTGGTGGACAGGTTGATTACAGATATCGGGTTGCCGCCAGAAGCCCTGGGTAATCTGGCTTCTGCACGGGGTGTGTGGTTACGCCGGGAAATGCAGGAGAACCACGACGTGCCGGAAAGTCAGTTATTTCTGCTGGATCCCGTGCGTGATGCAAGTGCCGATGAGGATGGCAAGGTAACCGTTGGCTTCGAACTCGACGCCCGCTGATAGTGCGGGCTCAGTAACTGGCAAGGTCAGGGGGTAACTGAAGCCCATGTTGTTCAACCATTTGCTGGTAACGCCCCTGTTCAATCAGCGGCATTAACAACTGCTCCAGTGTTCGGGCATGCACGGGCCCGCCTTTGCGGGCCAGGATGCGAAGCTGGTAGGTCTGGTCGGTAACCTCCGACACCAGAAATCGGCCTTTGTCCTGCGGGTGCTGCTCCAGGTGTGTCTGGAGATAGGAGCGGCTGACGATAGCCACTTCAGCGAGTGATGGCCGGTCAGCCTTGATCAGATTCAGGTTGCGGCCATGACTGTGGGAAAACTCAATGCGAAAGCGCTCCTCCAGCTCGGCATCATCTGTTGAGAGGCCTGCAAATCCGTAGTGGTAGCCGGCAATTGCGACGATGGCCCGCTCAGCAATATTATCGAAAAAGCTCTGATCCCGGTCGGGCTTGCTGAGGGCAACGTAGACTTCCTCATCCGTAAGCACCGGGCGTGTGGCCTCAACAGGCCGGGCCTCCCAGCCCCAGTTCAGGCTCTCAAAGAAGATAACGTCGTAGAGGCCGGCTTCAAAATCCAGGTGCCTGCGTTTGGGAGACGTATGAACAATGCGAAAGCTGATATCACTGTGAGCAGCATCGAGTTCGGCTAGGAGATCGCCCAGTAAACCGTCCGCGCTGTCATTATCTCTGACGGCCGCCACGGGCGGGAAGTGGTAGACACCGACGGCGACCTCGGTCTCTGATGAGGCGCTGGCGGTGAAGCCCAGTGCCACCATCAGGCCAGAATACAGGAGTGCAGTTTTCGACAGGCGTCTGAGGTTCAAGGTTACGGTTCCGCACTGATAATATTTGAGCGAGTGTTCAGGTTAACACCCTTATTTCATAACCCTAAGAGGTCAATTATAAACTCATGCAAAACGGTATCTTCTTATGAGCCGCCCTCTCAGCCACTTCTTTGCCTACATATCCCGGCTTCGCTGGATAAGGCGCTGGGGACTGATGCGTAATGCCATCGAAGAGAATGTCGCTACTCATTCCTGGGAGGTGGCAACCCTGGCCCACGCTCTTGCCATTATCCGCAACCGGCACTTCGGAGGGCAAGTTAACGTTGACCGGATTGCGGCGGCAGCGCTTTATCACGATGCCACCGAAGTTATAACGGGAGATATGCCGACACCGGTCAAATATCACTCCAGGGTAATGCGGGAAGCCTTTGGGGATATCGAACACAAGGCCGAGGCTGAGTTGCTCGCGCTGCTGCCGGATGATCTGCGTGACGAGTTCGATCCCTACATCAGTGAGTCCCGGTGGACACCGGAAGAGAAGGAACTGATCAAGGCTGCTGACCGATTGTCGGCATTACTGAAATGCCAGGCAGAAATGCAGGCGGGTAACAAGGAGTTCGAGCCGGCTGCAGGCCACATCCGGGAAAAGCTGGAAGAAGAGGCCTTGCCAGAGGTGATGTACTTTCTGGAGGTGTTTGCGCCGGGCTACCAGCGGCCGCTCGACAACCTTTTGGGGTAAGGCTGGCGGCGGCCCCCTGTGCGGCTCGGTTCGCTATCAGCTGTTGCCGGCTGACGCTACCATGCCACCACGCAGGCCATCCTGCTTCATGTGCTGGCGTACGATATCCTCGGGGTTGCCTGCCAGCTCCCGGAACATGCCCATGGAACCCAGCAGAGCCGAGGACTCATAAGGCACGAACACCCGTTCGCCGTCCTTGGCCATGTTCGGCAGTACCTTGATATAACTTTGTCCCAGCAGGTAACCGATAACTGTCTGCTTGTTCGCTTCAGAATCTCCAATGGCGCTCAGCACCAGACGTATGGACTCCTGCTCACCCTGGGCACGCAGGATGGCGGATTGCTTGTCGCCTTCGGCATTGAGAATGGCAGATTCACGCTGGCCCTGCGCCATGGCAATGGCGGCTGATTTCTCGCCTTCGGCCTCGGTGACGGTGGCGCGGCGCTTACGCTCGGCGGCCATCTGCAGGCGCATGGCCTCTTCCACTTCTTCCGGCATGCTGATGTCCTGAACCTCAACACGGGTCAGCTTCACCCCCCATTTGGAGGCGGCCTCTTCCATTTCCGCCTGGATGGCGTTGTTCACTTCGCTGCGGGACTCGAACAGCTTGTCCAGCTCCATCTTGCCCACTACCGAGCGCAGGGTGGTTTTCGCAAGTACCTCGACTGCCTGGCTCATGTTGGCCACTTCGTAAACTGCACGGCGCGGATCGATGATCTGATAGTACAGCGCGCCATTGATATTCACGGTTACGTTGTCCGTGGTCACCACCGGCTGGCCGGGGAAGTCCATCACGGTCTCGCGGCGGTCAATGCGCGTTTCAAAGCTGCTGCTGGGATGGTACTCGTCACCGATACGCATGTAGCGGGTCATGGTGATGGCGCGTGGCCGCTCGATGAACGGAATGATGATGTTCACACCACTTTCCAGGATCCGATTGAACGAACCCAGCCGCTCGATAACCATAACCTCGGACTGGCGAACGATAACCAGGCCCTTGGCGATGATGAAAATACCAATGACGACAAAAATGAGGCTGATAACCAGCCCGGGGGAAATAACGGATTCCATGTTTACTGCTCCTTGTGATTGATCGTGTGAACAACGGCAGTGGTGCCGTCAAAACGTTCGAAAATAACCTCGGTGCCTTCCGGTAATTCAGTCATGCCGGTATCGCTGGTGCGCAGGCGATAGAAATCGCCGTTGACCTTGAGGCCGCTGGCGCCGTCGAAATCCCGCTTTAGCGTCCTGTATGGCTTGCCTTGCTCCACACCCGTGCCGGTTGTTCCATAAGCCACGCCTTTGGGCGAGAACCGTGGCCTGATCCAGCGAATGGCAATGGGTACCAGAATGCCGGAAAAAGCGCCCATACCCACCAGTTGCCACTCAAACGGGGCACCCAGAAAGGTCAGCAGCGCGGTCAGCGCGGCGGCGATACCCAGTGCCAGCAGCACCAGCACGCCGGATGTCAGCTCCGCAAGGCTCAACACCAGGGCCAGAATCAGCCAGAAATGCGTAAGACTCCACTCCATACAGAAACATCCGTTAGTGACAGACAAATGATGAGAGCACCGGATTGTAACCTGTCACGGATGTACGGGTCACAGAAACTGGCTCTATTGCCCCGCTATGACCCGCATTAATGCCATATCCCCTGACACGACACCTGTTAGAGTAAGCAATCCATCGCATAACAAGAGGTCATTGACCATGAAGGATCTGAACAACAAGGTAGCTGTGGTTACTGGCGCCGGTTCCGGTATCGGCCGGGCACTGGCCGCGGCGCTGGCGGCAAAGGGATGCCGACTGGCCCTGTCGGACGTCAATGAGGCTGGTCTGGCAGAAACGGCGGCCCAATGCAGCAGCACCGAGGTCAGAACCTACCGTCTGGATGTGTCGGACCGTGACGCGATTTACGCCCATGCCGATCAGGTGCTGAGCGATTTCGGACAGGTCAATCTGGTGGTCAACAATGCGGGTGTGGCGCTGTCATCCAGTGTTCGGGAAATGACCGACGAAGACTTCAAGTGGATCATGGACATTGACTTCTGGGGCGTAGCCCACGGCACCCGGGCATTCCTGCCTCACCTGATTGCCTCCGGGGATGGCCATGTGGTTAACATCTCCAGTGTGTTCGGTTTGATTGGAGTGCCCAAGCAAAGCGCCTACAACGCTGCCAAGTTTGCGGTGCGCGGTTTCACTGAATCCCTGCGCCAGGAAATGAAACTGGAAAAGCAGCCGGTGGCCGTGAGTTGTGTGCACCCCGGCGGCATCCGCACCAACATTGCCAATTCGGCCCGGATGGGAAAATCCGAAAATGCCGATGCCCAACGCAAGGGTTTCGACAAGCTTGCCATGACCACGCCGGAAAAAGCGGCCGATACCATTGTACGAGGTATTCTGAAGGACGAATCCCGTATTCTGGTAGGGCCGGATGCATGGGGTATTGACGCCCTCAACAGGGTGCTTGGTTCTGCCTATCAACCCCTGGTTGAACGGTTCTCCCGGAAAAACCTGTACATCTGATCTGCCGGGCAGATACTGCCCTGCTTTGCCGCCTGCTCACCGGAGTGATTGAAGGCCGGAGACTGGCCCTGTATATTTTACGTACAGGGGGGCTCCCGTCCGCTGTTGTGCAGGGAAAGAGGCAGGATGAAAACATCACAGCACCCGGACCTTGGGGCGTCACTTCAGCAAAGCCGCTCTGGGCTGCGGGACACCCATCGCCGCTCACTGATGCGGACGCTGTTTCTGGTAACCGGCACCGCCCTGTTGGTTTTTGCCTGCCTGCAGGTTCTTAACGGTTATCTCTGGCTCGCTGCCGGCGAGATCATGGCCAGCCTTGCCCTGTTCCTTGGCGTGGTGCGCATCAGTCGCACCTCCCACCTCCAGCTCTGGATATACGGCTACCTGGTGACGGGGTTTTCATTCGCGCTGCTCATCATGCTGGTGCCCGACGCCTCCGTCACTGCGTTCGTGTGGGTACTGATGATGCCGGTACTGGCTTATCTCCTGCTCGGCAAGAAGGAAGGTTTTCTTCTCAGTGCACCGTTCATGGTGGCGGGATGTGTTGCCTTCTATTTTCATCTGGAGTTTATCGCTGAAGCCCGGAGCATGATCGACCTTCTCAACATGGTCCTCTGTGCCGTGCTGATGCTGGGGTTCATTCATCTCTACGAAACCCGGCGTGAAGAAGCCGAACACAAGCTGTTTACCCTGGCGCAGACCGATGCGCTGACTGGCCTGTCCAACCGCGCCAGTTTCCAGAGCACCCTGAGTCGCACCCTGGCGGAGTGCGCGCGCAGCGGATCCGGTTTTGCCCTGGTGATCATGGACATCGATTACTTCAAGGTGGTTAACGACACCATGGGCCACGATGCGGGTGACCATGTGTTACGGGGCATCAGCCGCCGCCTGACTGAGCGCCTGCGCACCACGGACTCGGTAGGCCGGCTGGGGGGAGAGGAATTCGGCCTGATCCTGCGGGATGTGAAGCCTGAAGACTCTTTTGAACTGATGGATGAACTGCGTCAGCGTATTGCGGACAGCAAGCTCGTCTACGGTGAGGCGATTATTCAGGTAACTGCATCGTTCGGGATTGCCCACTACCCTGAGCACGGTCAAGAAGTGGAAACCCTCTTCCGGACAGCTGATCGTTGCCTGTTCAGCAGCAAACGCGCCGGCCGAAACATGGTTGCCAGGGCCGGAACGCCATCGGTAAGAGGCCAGAATCTTGCTGGCGGGCCGGTATAGCCCGCCTGGAGTCAGACGCCCGTCACTGAATTGTCCGGCGGTTACCCTTCTGGTACTGCGGAGCAATGTATTGGTTGATCTGTTCCTTGAACCCGGCAATCAGCTCGCTGTTGTCATGGTCCCAGGGATGGAAGCCGGGTTTGAAGTATTCCAGCCAGGTGGGGGCCAGGCTTGAGAAGGTCCCGTTTTTCCCCCACATCCGCCAAAGACCACGGGCGGTGTCCTTCAGCGAAAAGTTCTTACGGTCATTGAGCATCATCCGGGTTGTGAAGTAGCTGGCCATCACACCCAGTGCGGCCGTGCTGAATGCCAGGTAGAAAGTGCGCTCGGCGTAGGTGCCGCCCACCTGGTTGAACACGTCGTAGGTCACCGCCTTGTGCTCGGTTTCCTCAATGGCATGCCATACCCAGAGTGGACGCATGGTTTCGTGCATGTCGTCGCGAACGTCATCCCGTGCCAGCAGCATGTCGGCCATCATGGCTGTCATGTGTTCCAGGGCGCAGGTAATAGCCAACTGGTGGCGTTTGGGCAGCTTCCTGGCAATGCCCAGCACCACTTCCAGGTGTTCTTCCAGCTCCTCCACCGGCATGCCCTGGTCCCGCACATGCTGGTTCATGGATTTGTGTTCCAGGGAATGCATGGCTTCCTGGCCAATAAAGCCCCTAACCTCTTTTTTCAGCTTGGGGTCGTTTATCTGGTCCTGAAAGTAGCGAACCGAATCCACAAAAAACTGCTCGCCCTGGGGAAACAGTACCGAAAGAGCATTCATGGTGTGGCTCAGGGTGTAGTTGTTATCGAGCCAGTAGCGGGGCACCTTCTCCCCGAACTCGAATCCCATACGCTGGGGTTTGATGGCGACGTTGTCCGGTGTACGGGCTATCGGCTTTGACTCAGGGGTTTTCATTCTCAGCATGACAGTACTCCTGCGCTCAGGCGCTATGGCTGATGTAATGAACCCAGTGTGGGTGAGTCAAGGCAGGCTTTGAATGCGAAAAAGGGACGGGCATCGTGGAGTAAGGGCCAGAGCTGGCCCGGATTGACTGTGCTGACGTGCTTGCAGGTGCCTCCAGTCACAGTGCCGCTGTGGCGGGCTTCTGATAGCATCGTTACCAATGATTCGGCTCACAACAACTCTCTAACAATAAAAGGAACCTGCATGGCAAACCCGGGCCCGGAAAAAGAACGGCAGATGCTGGGACTGTTCCTGGTTCCCGGTGTGTACCTCCGGGTGCTGGCCGATGTGGTTCGGCAATTGGGCTATAACGACCGCAGCCTGTATGAGGGCATGGATTTCGCCCCTCAGGACCTGAAGTCCAACGACAGCCGGGTATTCGTCACCGACGCCATCGTGATGGTGGAACGGGCCCTGGACCTGGCCGGTAAAGACGGCCTGAGTTTCATGCTGGCCCGCGAGCTGCGGGTAACCATCCACGGTACCCTCGGCTTTGCGGCCCTGACCAGCCCTACCCTCGCTGGCGCTCTGGATTCGGTGCGGCGTTACCTGCAACTGCGGGTACCCTTCCTGACCATGACCCTGACCGATACCGGCGACCATGTGCTGGTGCGGTTAAAATCCGAATTCGACGTGCCCACCCAGTACCGCTTTCTGGCGGAAACCGTAAGCGCGACCCTGATGATGCTGGCAGAGCAGCTGATTGATCGGGAAGATGCGGACAAACGTGGCTTCCCGCTGGTCGACGGCAAACTCCCCGGCGTGAAAGTGCAGCTGACCTCACCGGAACCAGCGTACTACAGCAAGTTTGCGCCGCAGTTGCCAGTGCCTTTCGAATACGGGCAACCGGAAGAAACCATGGTGTTCCCCAAGGGGCTGCTGGACACCCGGATGCGGCTGGCGGACGCAGAGGCCTCGCGGATGGCCCGGGACCAGTGCGAATTCGAGCTGCAAAAAGCCCTGAAAGATCAGGGCGACATCACCTACGCCATCCGCAACATGCTCCATATGATGCCCGGCCCACTGCCCTCCCTGGAGGCCATGGCGGAACGTTTCTGCGTGTCGTCCCGAACACTGAAGCGCCGGCTGGCGGAGAAAGAGACCACGTACCGGGAGATTGTGGAAGCCGTACTGAAAGACCGTGCCATCCAGCTGCTGCGATACACCAACCAGTCGGTCAGCGAGATCGCCTACGAGCTGGGGTACGCCGACCTGTCCAACTTCAGCCGTGCCTTCCGCAAGTGGACTGGGAAGTCCGCCAGTGAATTCCGCGAGGGTGGTCCGGATCCGGCGCCTGAGGTTGGTCCGTAACGAAAACCTTTCGGTAATGCGACAGGTCAAAAATGCTGTGCTAGCTTGAAAGTTCGGTTACAGAAAAAAACAGGACATTGTTGCGATTCAATATCGCAACAACCTGATTGCGACTAGGGAACGACAGCAGTCCATGGCCG
>JAWWAM010000090.1:0-8914 GCA_033721715.1 Marinobacter sp. | reverse complement strand
CCCTGCATCAGCTGGGAGTCTTCCGTCCCTGCCCGGAGGTAGGCTCCGAGTTTGGTTTTTTCGATCATGAACCAGGTACCAAAGCAGATCAGAAGCGCAACAAAGATAATCCAGGCCCGGTAGTAGGGCAGATACATGAAGTCGAGCCGGAACCCGCCCTGGAAAATCTCCGGCATGGAATACCGCATACCTGATACCCCATAGATGTTGGTCAGGATCCCCTGAATCATCAGCGCAACACCAAAGGTCAGCAACAGACTGTAGATGTGATCCTGCCCGGCAATCCGCCGTAGCAGGAAATATTCGATCAGCATGCCGAAGCAACCAACCACCACAGGGGCGAGGAACAGTGCCACCCAGTAGTTGATGCCCATAACGTCGAACATGATAACCGTGACCATGGCGCCGAGCATGTACATGGCACCATGGGCGAAATTGATAATTTTGAGCAGGCCGAAAATAACTGCCAGCCCAAGGCTCAACAAAGCATAGAACGAGCCATTGATAATCCCGAGCAGTAACTGGCCAGACAGCACAGCGATGGGGACTCCCAGAATCTCGGTCATGTTACAAACTCCAAAAGCAGCGCAACTGACGGAGGTGAGTTGCCTATCTGCAGGTCAGTGGCCGCCCCGCAGGGGGTGCGGGACGGCCCGTCGATCAGTGCATCAGTTACCGGAAACGAGTGAACACTTGCTCTCGGACAGCGGGCGGTAAGCCTCGTCGCCGGGGATGGTGCGGAGAATCTTGTACAGATCCCACTCGCTCTCGGACTCATCCGGAGTTTTTACTTCCGCCAGGTACATGTCATGCACCATGCGGCCGTCCTCGCGGATAGTGCCGTTCTTGGCAAACATGTCATTGATGGGGGTATCCATCATCTGTTTGCGGACATCGCTGGCTTTGTCGGAACCGGTTTCCTTGACGGCGTTCAGGTACTGCATGGCACTGGAGTAGATGCCTGCATGTACCATGGTTGGACGCACACCTGTCTCTTCCATGAAACGGTCGGACCACTCACGGGTTTCCTCGTTCAGGTCCCAGTACCAGCCAGTGGTGAGCTGGATGCCCTGAGCTGTTTCGGCGCCCAGTGCGTGAACGTCGGTCAGGAACAGCAACAGAGCTGCGAGGGTCTGGCCGCTTTGCGTCAGGCCGAATTCGCCAGCGGTGGTGATGGCGTTTGTGGTATCAGCGCCGGCATTGGCGAGCGCCACCACATCGGCACCGGAAGACTGGGCCTGCAGGATGTAGGACGAGAAATCCGAGGTCGGGAACGGATGGCGGGCGGTATCGATCACTTCGCCACCGTTTTCCTCCACAACCCGGGTGACGTCTCCCTCAAGGGCATGACCGAATGCATAGTCTGCAGTCAGGATATACCAGCTCTTGCCGCCTTCCTGAACAACCGCCTTGGCGGTACCGTTCGCCAGAGGATAAGTGTCATAAACGTAGTGAATGTGGTTTGGCGTACAGTGTTCGTTGGTGATGCTGGAGGCGGCCGAACCGGAGACAATCCCCAGGGTATCGCTGCCGTCCAGAAGCTTGGTGACCGCAATGGTGACAGATGAAGCAACCAGGCCTGCAACCAGGTCGACCTTGTCATCTTCCAGCCAGCGGCGAACCGTGCTGGAGGACTGGTCCGGGTTGTTGCGATCGTCAGCGGTGAGCACCTCAATCTTCGCGCCATTAACCTTGCCACCGAAGTCGTCGATAGCCATTCTCAGGGCAGCCTCACCGTTGGGGCCCGCCAGGTCACGGTAGGTGCCGGACATATCCGCCAGGTAACCGATCTTGATTGTGTTATCGGATATCTCAGCCTGGGCAGCGCCCACAAGCATGGCTGATGCAATCGCTGATGTCAGAAGCTTTTTGGTAATTGTCATTGTTGTTTCTCCGCTACTGTCGTGCGTTGGTTTTCGGGATTCGTTCTTGTTGCTTTTGTTGCACTCTCTTTGCACTTTCGGACCCGGGAATCAAACACCCAGGTACTTGTCCAGCGTCGACTGCTTGCTCTCAAGCTCTCCGGCGCTGATCTCCTCCACAATCTGGCCGTGTTCCATCACGTAATGACGGTCCGCCAGTGGTGCGGCGAAATGGAAATTCTGTTCAACCAGGACAATGGTCAGCCCCTTCTTCTTGAGCTTGACCAGCACCTCGCCCAGCTTCTCGACAATCACCGGGGCCAGCCCTTCGGTGATTTCATCCAGCAGCAGCATATTGGCTCCGGTTCTCAGGATGCGGGCCATGGCCAGCATCTGCTGCTCACCACCGGATAGTTTTGAGCCCTGGCTGGTCCTGCGCTCATAAAGGTTCGGGAACATGGAGAAGATTTCCTCCAGCCCCATACCGCCACTTCTTACTACCGGAGGGAGAGTCAGGTTCTCCATGACATTAAGTCCGGAAAAAATGCCCCGGTGTTCGGGGCAATACCCGACTCCCAACCTTGCAATGTGGTGAGGCGCACAGGACATGGTCTCCTCACCGTTGATCATGATGGATCCTGTTCGCCTGCCCACCATATTCATGATGGCTTTCAGGGTGGTACTGCGGCCGGCACCATTGCGGCCCAGCAGCGTCACCAGCTCGCCACGCTTAACCTCAAGATCAATGCCGTGGAGGATGTGGGACTCGCCATAAAACGCATGCAGCCCTGAGATGCGAAGCTGTTCGTATTCCTTGCTGTGGCCCTGGCTCATTCCGCGGCCTCCTGCTCGGTGGCCGCAGCGCCACCCATGTACACCTCACGCACCCTGGGGTCCTCGGAAACTTCCTGGTAATCGCCTTCGGTCAGTATTGAACCCTGGGCCAGCACGCTGATACGGTCGCAGAGTTTGCTGACCACACTCAGGTTATGCTCCACCATCAGCACCGTCCGGCCCTGGGCGGCTTTGCGCACCAGCTCCACAACCTGGTCCACGTCTTCGCTGCCCATGCCCTGGGTTGGCTCATCCAGCAGCATCAGCTCCGGCTCCATGGCCAGAGTGGTGGCCAGTTCCAGTGCCCGCTTGCGACCATAAGCCAGCTCGACGGTGGTGGTGTGGGCAAAGTCGGCAAGGCCGACGCTGTCCAGCAGTTCCATGCAGCGGTCATTGAGCCTGTTGAGGGAATCACCGGATTTCCAGAAAGCGAACGAGTTACCCTCGAAGCTCTGCAGCGCCACGCGGATATTCTCCAGCGCGGTCATATGGGGGAACACGGCGGAAATCTGGAAAGAACGCACCACACCCTCGCGGGCAATGGCAGCCGACTTCATGGACGTGATGTCCATGCCTTTGAACAGGATCTTTCCGCGGGTAGGAATCAGGAACTTGGTGAGGAGATTGAATACGGTGGTTTTGCCCGCACCATTGGGGCCGATAAGCGCATGGATGTGGCCACGCTGCACCTTCAGGTTGACGTCATCGACCGCAACAAAGCCCTTGAACTCTTTGACGAGGTTTTGGGTCTCCAGAACGAACGGGTCACTCATGAGCCATTCTACCTTTTGTTATTGTTGTGCATTTATACTAACTACAGAGTAGATTGACGTCTACGTAAACGTCAATCGTAAATCGCACTTTTTTGATCAATCTGTGTTCGCAAAAAGTCGCATATCAGTGACAGCACCTGAGCGGGCTGCTGCAAATGCGGCGAGTGGCCGGTTCGGGGCATGAACACAGGCGTTGCCTGGCTGCCGATACCCTCCACGATACGGGTCACCTGCTCTGGAACGCCGTATTCGTCGTCTTCCCCCTGAATGATCATAGCGGGGCATTGGATGGCGTCCAGCCAGGGCGCAAAATTCATGGACCGCTGAAAGCCCTCATCCAGCCATACCTCCTGCCAGGCATTGAATAATGCATCCGTGCGCTCGCCATGGTGACGAAGCAGTTTTTCGCGGATGCCCTCTTCTGTATAGCGCCGCCCCATATCGCGGATGCCGGCCAGGGTAAGATGATCCGCCCAGGTGTGAGCCGCCATGGTAATCAGGCCTTTCACCCTGTCCCCCAATACCGCCGCTGCAATCAGGGCGATCGACCCGCCGTCGCTGTGACCCACCAGGATCACCTCGTCGATCTCCAACGCATCCAGCAGCCGGGGCAGCCACACCTTCCCTTCCTGTTCCAGATAGTCATAGGGACGTGGCAATGGTTCGTCACTGGAAGCGCCATAGCCCTGACGTTCGTAAACCATGGCATCCAGGCCGGTGGCCTCTGCCAGCCGGTGGGGGAACTGTTTCCACAGCGCAATGTTGCCAAGGGATTCATGGAGAAACACCAACACTGGCCCGGCACTTTTCCCGTGGCGCAGGCGCCGCGTCTGAACCCTGACCCCATCCCCCAGCGGGACGGCGACGTCGCTGACCTTCATCGCGTCACCGTTTCGCCGGAATGGCGTAAGTGATGGTGGCATGGGCTACCGGGTCTTCCAGACCATCGGAGTGGATATAAACCTCGCCCACCCCACTGGCCCTGCCGATTCTCAGCATCCTGGCATGAGCTCTGATCGGGCTGTGGGCCACCGGTTTGCGCAGGAAGTTGATATTCAGATTACTGGTAACCGCCAGCGGAACCAGTCCGATTTTCCCCAGCAAGGCCGCGTAGAGGGCCACGTCTGCCAGGCCCATCATCGCCGGGCCGGCAACCGTGCCCCCGGGACGCAGGTGCTCGTCGTCCACATCCAGCTTCATTTCCGCCCAGCCGTCACCCAGCTTCTCCAGGGTGCCGTAGCGGGCACCCTGGGGAAACTGTTCGGCGAGGAAAGCCTGCAGTTCCTCGAAAGTAACAATCATTACTGCTTCTCTTCCTTCGCCTGGTTGCGCAGAACGAAGCGCTGGATCTTGCCGCTGGGCGTCTTCGGCAGTTCGTCCACGAATTCAATTTCCCGCGGATAAGCGTGGGCAGACAGGCGGTGGCGCACCAGTTCCTGCAGCTCGTCCTTCAGGTCGTCTTCATTATCCGGTTCCTGATCGGCTTTGATCACCACATAAGCCTTGATGATGGAGCCCCGTTTTTCATCAGGCTTGGCCACTACACCGGATTCGGCAACGGCCTTGTGTTCCAGCAGGGTGCTTTCCACGTCGGCCGGGCCAACACGGTAGCCGGCCGTGGTAATGATGTCGTCATCGCGACCGCTGAAGGAGAAGCATCCGTCACCGTGGTTCACCACCATGTCGCCAGTGAGGTAGTAGCCATTCACGAACGGGTCCTTCTCACCCCAGGTGTAACCATCAAAGTGAAACAGGGGCGAGGCTTTCACATCCACAGCCAACTGGCCGATTTCGCCCTCGCCCACTTCTTCGTTCTTCGCATTCAGGGCTACCACCTTGTGTCCAGGGGACGAATACCCCATCGACCCCGGGCGCACCGGGTGTTCGAGACCATGGAAATTGCAGCAGGTCATGCCGGTTTCAGTCTGGCCGTAGTGGTCTTTTACCGGGCAGAAATGCCGTCTCTCAATCCAGTTCACCACTTCCGGGTTCAGCGGCTCGCCGGCACTGCTGGCCACTCGCAGGCCGAGGTTTTCGCCTTCTGGCAATACGTGGTCGTTGGCTTTAAGCAGCCGATAGGCCGTGGGGGCCGCCGCCAGGTTGGTGATCTTGTACTTGCGGATCATGTCGTAGGTGGTTTCCGGGGTGAAAGCGCCCGGGTTGAAGTGGGTGGCATGGCCCATCAGCAACGGACCAACCACGGCATAGTAAAGGCCATAGGCCCAGCCCGGGTCGGCCACGTTCCAGAATACGTCGTCGTCCCGCAGGTCGATGGCATACTTCATGTACACATAGAACGCCAGCAGAGCCTTGGTCGGCACTGCCACGCCCTTGGACTTGCCCACGGTACCGGAGGTGAACATCTGCAGGAATGGGTCACTGCCTTTGATCAGCACCGGCTCGAACTGGTCAGACTGGTCCGCCAGGATTTTATCGAAGTCCGGGATTTCGCCACTGACTTCGGCGGCATTCACACACACCACCGGCGCGCAGTCCTTT
This sequence comes from Marinobacter sp., assembly GCA_033721715.1. Lineage (GTDB taxonomy): Bacteria > Pseudomonadota > Gammaproteobacteria > Pseudomonadales > Oleiphilaceae > Marinobacter. The sequence continues at coordinate 2,946 of JAWWAM010000090.1, read as the reverse complement.
ACTTCAATCAGTTTGGGGTAGTTCGCCGGGTCGGTAACCACCAGTTTGGTGTTGGCACGCTCGAAACGGTATTCAATGGCTCCCGGCCCGAAAGCGGTGAATAAAGGCTGGTAGACAGCGCCCGCCCTCAGTGTGCCGGCGATAACAATGAGCAACTCGGGACTGCGGGGCAACAGGGCCGCAACCCGGTCGCCTTTACCAATACCCCTGGACTTCAGGTAATTCGCGAAGCGGGCGGATTTTTCTTTCAGTTCGGCAAAGGTGAGCTTGCCCGAGCCACCGTCTGCTTTTTCGTAATACAGGGCAACCCTCTGGGGGTCGCCCGCCCACTTGTCACAGATTTCAGTACAGACGTTAAGCCCTGCGTCCAGGCTGCCCTCCAGAATCTCGGCTTCGAGGCTGGCGGGATCGAAATTGTCATAGACCGATTGGTAATCCGGGAGGCTCATAATCCAGTCCTTTTATTGTTGTGGACGATTTCTGTTCTCAATGTGTAGCACAGGCTATAGTTTACGTAAAGGTAAACTTTCAGCTAAAAATAAACGCCTTCAGTACGCAATGGAATGGTCAAAAACCCTGCCAGAGAGCACTGTAGGCGCTGACTACTCAGCTTTGCTCGCGGTAATAGAATTTCTGGATACTGGAAAAGTCCAGGCCGCCGTTACCCTCGCTGGCGTGCAATTCAAACAGGTTACGGGCCAGTGATCCCATAGGCACCGGCGCGTGATTCCTGACAGCATTGTCCAGCGCCAGACCCAGGTCCTTGTTCATCAGGTTGACCAGGAAGCCCCCCTCGTAATTGCGTGACGCGGGCACGCCCTCCATGACACCCGGCCAGGGGTTATAGACATTCAACGCCCAGTTGCCACCAGAGCTCTGTTTCATGATTTCAGACAGCACGGCAGGATCCAGCCCGTTCTTTACGCCCAGCGCCAGGGCTTCGCTGGTGCCGCTCATGAGAATGGCCAATAGCATGTTGTTGCAGATTTTGGCGATCTGGCCGGCACCATGGGGGCCGGCGTGGAAGATGTTCTTGCCCATGCCGTCAAGAATCGGTTTGGCACGTTCGAAGGCGTCCGCCTCGCCACCGCAGATAAACGTCAGTGTGCCTGCTTTGGCACCGCCAACACCGCCGGACACAGGCGCATCCATAAAGGTAATACCTGCAGCAACGGCTGCCTCAGCCACACCCTTTGCGGTTTCCGGGGCAATGGTAGAAGAATCAATCACCAGTGTGGTGGACGGCAGGTTCTTCAGCAGGCCGTTGTCGCCCAGGTAAACCGATTCCACATGCTGCCCCGCGGGCAACATGGAAATCACCACCTCGGCACCTTCGACCGCTTCCTGAATGGTTGCTGCAGATTTTGCCCCTTCGCTGGTAAGCGTCTTGACCGCCTCAGAAGACAGGTCAAACACCGTCAGATCGTGGCCCGCCTTTACGAGATTGGTCGCCATGGGGCCACCCATGTTGCCAAGACCGATAAACGTGATAGTCGCCATATTATTGTTCTCCGTTGTTTGATCAGGATTGGTCTGTTCGGTTTTAGTCAGGACTCCATAAAGAACCGGTCAATCCACTCCGGGTCGACGCTCTCCAGTGTGGGGAACTGCCACCGTGGTTTCAGGTCCTTGTCGATCAGCAGCGCCCGTACGCCTTCGGCGAATTCACCCATTTTCAGGCAGCGCTTTGATATCTGAAGCTCCTTGTCGAGCACCTGGGACAGGCTGTCGTGCAAGGTGTCGTGGTAGTGTTGCCAGGTGAGGGTCAGGGAAGCCGGCGACGCCGCGGCCACGGTTTTGGCGGCCTTGACCAGCCAGGGATCTTCGCCGGCGTACTGGCCCAGGTTATCCACCACCTCCATCAATGAATCGCCGTCGGTGAGGGCCTGGATGACGTCAAAGTGTTCACGCACCACGGCCTGGGGCATCGCCTCGCCGGAGGCAGCCTCGAACCGACGCATTATTTTATTGATGGCGGCGTGGGCGTCGCTGCCAAAGCCGGACTGTTGCAACGCCTGCTTCACTTCCTCACGCATATCGTGACCAATGAAACGGTCCGCCAGCCCGGTAAAAATGGCATCCGCCGCGTTCATCCGCGCACCAGTAAGGCCAAGGAACAACCCGAGCCGCCCCGGCATCCTGTTCAGGAACCAGCCCGCGCCCACATCCGGATACAGGCCAATGCTTACTTCCGGCATTGCCACGCGCGTGTGCTCGGTTACCACCCGGTGAGAGCCACCCACCATGAGGCCCAGGCCACCACCAATCACCAGGCCGTTACCCCAGACAATAAACGGCTTGGGGTAGGTATGGATCAGGTAATCCAGCTCGTACTCGTCGGTAAAGAACCTATCCCCTTCGCTGACAGAACGGCTGTCCGAACGGGGTTCGGTCATATCCCGGTACAGCGCCACAATATCGCCACCGGCGCAAAGAGCCTTTTCGCCCTCGCCTTCCAGCCATACCGCGCCAATAGAGTCGTCTGCGGCCCACTGGTCGAGCCTGGGTTTCAGCTGGTGAATCATTTCCAGTGACAGGGCGTTCATGGAGCGGGGCGTATTCAGCCTCGCAACACCAATACGCTTACCGTCGGCGGCATCCAGTTCTTCAAAAATAACTGCTTGATTGCTCATACCATTAACTCAGTAATCCGGCCCGGTTTATCGGTTTTTCCATTCCGGCGTGCGCTTTTCGAGGAACGCATTCACCCCTTCACGCTGGTCTTCGGTGCGGAACAGGTCCACAAACAGTTCCCGCTCCATGCGCCAGCCGTCATCGTGGCTGCGGCCATCCCGGGCGCTCATTACCAGGGTCTTGCAGCGCGCAACGGAGGACGGGCTCTGTTTGCCAGCCATGGTTGCCAGCTCCAGCGCCTTGTCGAGAGCGGCGCCTGCGGGCACTACCTCTTCCACCAGGCCAATACTCAGAGCTTTGTCTGCCTTTATG
>JAWWAM010000089.1:0-9028 GCA_033721715.1 Marinobacter sp. | reverse complement strand
GCAAACCTGGTGGAGCGGCTGGCAATTATGCATCCATACGGGGTGATCGGTGTCCAGGAGCTTCCAAAGAAGTTCCGCTATATTGACGATTACGACGAGAATCGGCCGGTCGAAGATTCCGGTATGCCTTCCAGTATTCCGGGCCTTGTAGGGCTGGATGCGCCTGCCTTGTTGCCGGTCAACGGGATTGATCTGAAGGACTACCTTTCCAATCTTGAGAAGCAGCTGATCCAGCAGGCCCTGGATGAGGCCGGAGGCGTGGTGGCCCGGGCGGCAGAAAAACTGCGGATTCGGCGAACCACCCTGGTGGAAAAGGTCAGGAAGTACGGTCTTCGGGACGAAGAGTCTGAGGAGAATTAAGTAGCCCTCAAAGGTATTAAACGGCGTCAATGGTTTGTAACCTGCGACGCCGTTGTTGTTTCAGGAGTGCCAGAAACCCGTCACCACTCCTTTCTGTGATTCCCCTACCTATTGAAATATAAATAAAAAATAAAGTTGGCACAGTGCTGGCTTAGTTCTGCCCAAACGATCCATCCGATTGGTACGGGCCGGATTTGGTCCGGTCAGAGGGCGAGTTTATGAGTCAGTTGCATTTTGTTGGTTTGTCGTCGGCGAAGGGGGCCTCCGCCATTAAGGAGTCTTCGGCCAATGCGGCAGCGGATGTCAATGACAAGGTGACGGCGTTATTCCCCGAGCAGGACGATGAGGCTGTGGGTACGGCGTTGGACCTGTTTAACCAGATGTCCCGGCAGATTACTGATTCCTACCGCACCCTGGAGTCCCGTGTTAACCAGTTGTCCGGGGAACTGTCTGCAGAGTCACAGCAGCGTCAGGCGGAGCTGGAGCAGAAGGAGGAGCTGGCAGATCGGCTTTCAACGCTGCTTCACGCACTTCCGGCAGGGGTTGTAGTGCTGGACAGCCAGGGTGTCGTCACCCAGACCAATCCCGCCGCCATTACCCTTCTCGGTGAGCCCTTGGATGGAGAGCGCTGGGTGGATGTCATCCGTCGCTGTTTCGCGCCCCGACGCGATGACGGTCACGAGGTGTCACTGAAGGACGGCCGCCGGGTCAGTATTGAAATCCGCACCATGGAAAATCAGCCGGGGCAGTTGATACTGCTGACGGATCTCACAGAGACCCGCCATCTCCAGGCTCAACTGGCCCATGCCCAGCGACTGTCAGCCATGGGCAAGATGGTGGCCTCACTGGCCCACCAGATTCGCACCCCGCTGTCTGCCGCCATTCTGTATGGCGGTCACCTCAGTCAGGAGGATCTGGACGAAGAAATGCGGCAGCGCTGTGCCTCCCGCTTGATGTCCCGTCTTACGCACCTTGAACAGCAGGTTCGCGACATGCTGATTTTTGCCCGCGGTGAAACCCGCCTTGCGGAGGAGCTGTCTGCCTCTGCGCTGGTTCAGGCGCTGGCGTCTGCGCTCGATGGGCTGAAGCTCCCTGCCGGCGTTTCCGTAGAGCTGGACAGCCAGGCTGGGGGCGATGCGTTGATGTGTAACCGCGACGCCCTGGTCGGCGCCTGCACAAACCTTGTGAATAACAGCGTGGAAGCGGGCGCAACGAAGGTTACGGTTGCCATTGCTTCTACGAACGGCGAGTTGGTGGTTCGGGTAGCGGATAACGGCCCCGGTTTTTCGCCGGAACAGGCCGGTCAGCTTCTGGAAGCCTTCTATACCACCAAGTCCCATGGCACAGGCCTGGGGCTGGCCGTTGTTCAGGCTGTTGTGAAGGCACACCAAGGCCGCTTCGACATTGAATCGCCCGCTGTTGGGGGCGCTGTTGCAACCATTTCGCTGCCGTTGCTGCGTTCGCTGGCGGCCAGTGGCCGTCGCCCGCAGACACACCAGAATAACTGACCGGAGGCAATCATGGCCAAAGCCCAAATTCTGATCGTTGAGGATGACCACGATCTGCGTGAAGCGCTGGTGACCACACTGGAACTGGCGAAGTTCCGGGTGCGGGAAGCTGCCGATGCAAAGCAGGCGCTGGCACAACTGACCGAGTCCCCGGTAGACATGGTGGTCAGTGACGTGAACATGCCCGGGATGTCCGGTCATGATCTGCTGCACGAAATACAGAGATTGTATCCGGGATTGCCGACCATGCTGATTACTGCCTACGGCCAGATCAGTCACGCGGTTTCTGCCATGCAGGCGGGGGCCACTGATTACCTGGTCAAACCGTTTGAGCCGGCGGTACTGGTCGATGCCGTCACCAAGGTTGTGGGGGGAAGCCGTCAGAAAAGTGGTGATCAGCCCGTGGCGGAAGATCCCATCAGCAAGCGCATGTTCCAGTTGGCGGCGAAGGTAGCCGCGAGCGACTCAACGGTAATGATCTCCGGCGAGAGCGGAACCGGCAAGGAAGTTCTGGCGCGTTATATTCACCAGCAGTCTCCCCGTTCCGAGCAGCCTTTCGTTGCCATTAACTGTGCAGCGATTCCCGAAAACATGCTGGAGGCCATCCTGTTTGGGCACGAGAAGGGTGCTTTCACCGGCGCCGTCGCATCGTCTCCCGGGAAGTTTGAGCAGGCCAATGGCGGTACCATTCTTCTGGACGAAATATCGGAAATGGATCTGGGCCTGCAATCCAAGTTGCTGCGGGTGTTGCAGGAGCGTGAGGTTGAACGGGTGGGCGGGCGTAAGACGATTGTCCTCGATGTGAGAGTGATCGCAACGACCAACCGCGATTTGTCCGACTATGTCCGCGAGGGCAAATTCCGGGAAGATCTTTACTATCGGCTGACGGTGTTTCCCATGCACTGGCAGCCCCTGCGCGAGCGCGCTCTGGATATCATGCCCCTGGCCAGCGCCTTGCTGAAAACCCATTGCCGCAAGATGAAACTGACCGGGGTGACCTTTGCGCCTGATGCCAGAAGCGCACTCATGGCCCATCAATGGCCCGGTAATGTTCGCGAGCTGGACAACGCTATTCAACGGGCGCTGGTGCTCCACCAGGGTAATGTGATTCATGCCAGTGACTTATGCCTGGAGCTGGGAATTACCGGGCGAGTGGACAGAGGCTCAGCGGCCGCGCCCCAGCCTGCCGCCCCCGATCTGTCCTCTGAAACGGCGATGCAGACAGGCGAAGAGGGTATCTGTGAGCCCGCTAACCCGGGCATGGAAGAGCTTTCTCCGACCTCCCTCGGTGACGAGGTTCGCCAGCGTGAGTTCCGGATTATTATCCAGACACTGAAAAAAGAGCGTGGCCGTCGCAACCGGGCGGCCGAACAACTGGGCATCAGCCCCCGTACACTCAGATACAAGCTGGCCCAGATGCGGGATGCCGGCATTGATCTGGACGCTGAACTGGCTGCTGCCTGAATCCCACCTGAGACTCCTTCGTTCGGCACCTTCGGGTGCCGTTTTTTTATGGCCTCGTCAAAAGACCGTCACTGGGTCAGGGCCTGCTGCCAGAAAGTTAATTAACTTAATGAAAAACAGGCAATAATTGATGTTGGCCTGTGGTTTGCTTCTTTCCCCGAAAGTCATATCCAGTTCAATGGCTTGCCCGCAAGACGGGCGATCCGGGAGAGTGAAACATGGTTCAGCGTGCTGACATCAACAGTGTTCTTTCAGAAATCCGCAATATGCGCTCGCAGATGATGGAGAATCAGCGGGTTGAGCAGGATAACAATATCCGCGGCCGGATGGATGGACCCTCCCGGATTCAGGAAAGCCAGGAAACCCCGAAATTCAGTGACATGCTCAGCCAGGCCGTAGGGTCCGTGAACGAGTTGCAGCAGTCGTCCAATAATCTCAAGACAGCTTACGATATGGGTGATCCCAATGTGGACATTACCCGTGTCATGATTGCGTCCGAAAAGGCGTCTATTTCCTTCGAGGCACTTACCCAGGTTCGTAACCGGGTGGTCAAGGCTTACGAAGACATCATGAATATGCCGGTTTGATAGCGGAGCAGACCCATGGCCAGTTTACCTGCCGAAACTTCATCCTCGAATATGCCTGCAGCGCGGGACGACGACTCCGGCGAAAGCCGTAGCGATCTGATATTCGGGTTCAACCGGCTCAACCTGCTACGGCAGGTAGGCCTGATGGTAGGCCTTGCTGCCAGTGTTGCCCTCGGTGTGGCCGTGGTTCTCTGGGCCCAGGAGCCCAATTATCAGCCGGTGGTCGGGGATATGTCCGGGTACAATCCTCAGGACGTCACCACCATTCTTGACAGTAGCGGCATTGATTACCGGATGGACCCCCGCACCGGAGCACTACTGGTACCTTCCGATGAAGTTTATAACGCCCGCCTTAAGCTGGCTGCCGAAGGTGTGACAGACGAACAGACCATGGGTTACGAGTTGCTGGACCAGGACCGTGGCCTGGGAACCTCCCAGTTCATGGAAACCATCAGCTTTCGTCGCGGCCTCGAAGGCGAGCTGGCCCGTACCATCAGCAGTATGCGTACGGTGCGTTCCGCTCGCGTCCATCTGGCCATTCCGGAGCGCTCGGTTTTTGTACGTGATGCCCGCACGCCGACAGCATCGGTGTTCCTGGAAGTCATCGCCGGCCGTCGGCTGGAGCATGAACAGATTGCCTCAATCATAAATCTGGTTGCCGGAAGCATCCCGGAAATGTCGAAAGAGAACGTGACGGTGGTTGACCAGAGCGGCAATCTTCTGACAGGACGGGAGAACGGTGGCGATACGCGCCAGATGGAAGACCAGTACGATTACACATCACGGGTTGAGGACCGCCTGACACGCCGGGTTGCCTCTCTGGTTCGTCCCGTCGTCGGTGACGGCCGGTTCCGCGCCGAGGTGACGGCAGATCTTGATTTTTCTTCTGTAGAGCAGGCAGAGGAGCTGTTTAACCCTGAACAGCAGGCCGTACGTAGCGAACGCCAGATGTCCGAGCGTCGGGCCGGCGGGGGCGCCGGTGGGATTCCTGGTGCGCTGTCCAACCAGCCCCCGGCCCAGGCGGCCGTGCCGGAGCAGGCAAACGGTGACGACGAGGGCGGGGCACCGCCGGCGCCTGTGAATGTACGTGAGGAATCAACCCGTAACTACGAAATGGACCGCACGGTAAGCTATGTGCGCCAGGAACTCGGGCGGGTAAAGCGTTTGTCGGTAGCCCTGGCCGTTGATGATATGAAAGTGGTGGATCCACAGACCGGTGAGGTCAGCTACGAACCCTGGCCGGAGCAGGAGCTTCAGCGCCTGACCATGCTCGTTCGCGATGCGGTTGGCTATTCTGCGGCCCGGGGTGACAGCGTTACGGTGATGAATACCGCTTTTGCGGCCCAGGAACAGGTGGAATTCGAGGCACCGGGCTTCTGGGAGCAACCGTGGTTCTGGGACCTGATGAAACAGGTCCTGGCGGGCCTGGTTATCCTGGTACTGGTACTGGGGTTGCTGCGCCCGACCCTGAAAAGCCTCTCCGGTGGTGGTCGCAGTGAGCGCCGGGGCGATTCGGACGATGACGGCTATGAAGGGCTGGACGGCATTGAAGGTGGCGACGCGCTGCGGGAGGCCATGCATTCACAGGACGACCTGCTTTTGCCTGGCGCTACAGACAGCTATGATAGGCAATTGAATGCATTGAAAGGCCTGATTGCGGAAGACCCCGCGCGGGTTTCCCAGGTAATGCGCCAGTGGGTGAATGTCGATGACTGATGAGATTAACCGCCAGCCTGAGGCGCCGCAAAAGCCCCAACGGAAGATACCGCGGGTAGAGCAGGCCGCCATCCTGTTGATGTCGTTGGGCGAAAACGACGCTGCCGAGGTGCTCAAGCACATGGGCCCGAAGGAGGTCCAGCGAGTTGGTGTGGCGATGGCCCAGATGAAAGACGTCAGCAAAGATGACGTTACCTACGTGCTCAATCAGTTTGTTGAGGCGGTGGGCGGCCAGACGGGCCTGGGCGTTGGCAACGATGACTACATCCGCACCATGCTTACCCAGGCCCTGGGTGATGACAAGGCCTCCAGCCTGATCGACCGGATTCTTATCGGAGGTAATACCACGGGCCTGGACACCCTCAAATGGATGGAGCCCCGTGCCGTTGGCGACATCATTCGCTATGAGCACCCACAGATTCAGGCCATTGTTATTTCCTATCTGGATCCGGATCAGGCCGCTGAAATTCTGGGCACTCTGGATGATAAGGTGCGTCTGGATGTGATGATGCGGGTCGCATCCCTTGAAAGCATTCAGCCCCAGGCGCTGCAGGAACTTAACGATATCCTCGAGAAGCAGTTCTCGGGTGGTTCCGCTGCCCAGACCAGCCGCATCGGCGGGGTCAAGCGAGCGGCCGACATCATGAACTTCATGGACCGCAGCATTGAGGGCGGCTTGATGGACTCCATCAAGGATATGGATCCGGACCTCGCCTCCACCATTGAGGATCTGATGTTTGTCTTCGACAACCTGAAAGAGATTGACGACCGTGGTATCCAGGCACTGTTGCGGGAAGTATCCTCCGAGGTGCTGGTAGTGGCGCTCAAGGGCGCGGACGACGGCGTTCAGGAGAAAATCTTCAAGAACATGTCCAAGCGTGCTGCCGAGCTGCTACAGGATGATCTGGAGGCGAAGGGGCCGGTGCGGGTCAGTGAAGTGGAATCGGCCCAGAAGGACATTATCACCATTGCCCGCCGTATGGCTGAAGCCGGTGAGATCACCCTTGGTGGTGCCGGCGAAGAAATGATGTGATGAAAGATCCCCGTCGCAACCTCGACCGCATTCCCAAGGAAAATCTCACCGCTTACGAGCGCTGGGAGCTTCCGCTGCTGGACGCCAGGGGCAACGAAGTAGCCCGGGAAGAGGAGCGCGAGGTAAAGCCACTGACCGCGGCCGATATTGACGAAATCCGCCAGGCTGCCCATGAAGATGGCCATACCGAAGGCCGTGAGGCGGGGTACCAGGCGGGCTTCAATGAGGGGCTGGAAAAAGGCCGGAAGGAAGGGTTTGAAGCCGGCTTTGCGGAAGGTCGCGAGCAGGGCACGGAACAGGGTCTGGCGGAAACCCGCAAGGAAGTGGATGTGAAGCTCGACCGGCTGGAACATTTACTTGGTGAGCTGCTGATTCCCATCCAGCGCCACGAAAACGAGATTGAAACCGCGCTTGTTAACCTGACTACCATACTTGCCCGCGCCATTGTGTTCAGGGAGCTGTCTCTGGATTCCTCTCATATCGCCGAAGTGGTCCGGTCTGCCATGGCCTCCCTGCCATCCACCACGGAAAACGTACGTGTTCACATACACCCCGATGATCATCAATGGGTCAGCGAAGTTGCCGGGAAGTTCGAGGCAGCCACTTCCATCGTGGAGGATGACTCGATTCTGCGGGGTGGCTGCAAGCTGGAAACCCGCCACAGTCTGGTGGACTTTACCGTGGAAAAGCGCTTCCAGAAAGCCATTCAGGGCATGCTGGACAAACAGCTGGACACAGAGAAAGCCGTTGAAGGAGAAGAGCTTGGCCCTATGATGAGCGATCTCACCGACTTCCAGCACGACGTGCTTGATTCCGATGAGAGCACGGACAAGGGTGAGGGCGATGACGGCGCATCTGGCTGAACGCCTCGCAAGGTTACAGGGCTCCTTTACCGAAGAACTGAAGCCGGAGCTTTCCGGCCGCCTGACGCGCATGGTGGGCCTTACCCTGGAATGTGTCGGCTGCCCAATGGTGGTGGGGGATCGCTGCGTGATTACCGGGCAGGGTGCCGGCACGGTGGAAGCGGAAGTGGTGGGCTTTGAGGATGACCGTGTATACCTCATGCCACTGACCGCCATTGAAGGGCTGCGGCCCGGCGCCATGGTGGTGCCGTTAGCGGTGGCCAGCCGTGTACCGGTGGGCCCGGAGCTGCTGGGGCGGGTTGTGAACGGCAATGGGGAACCGCTTGATGGCAAGGGGCCGTTGCAGGCAGAAGCGCGGGTGTCTCTTAGTGGCGATATCATCAATCCACTCGACCGGGCGCCGGTTCGTCAGTCCATGGACGTGGGAATACGGGCGATCAATGCGTTGATGACAGTTGGCCAGGGGCAGCGCCTGGGGCTATTCGCCGGCAGTGGTGTGGGTAAGAGTGTGTTGCTGGGTATGATGACGCGCTTTACCGACGCGGATATCACCGTGGTCGGGCTGATTGGTGAGCGTGGCCGCGAGGTCAAGGAATTTATCGAGGACATTCTGGGGGACGAGGGCCTTGACCGCTCCGTGGTTGTGGCCTCGCCCGCTGATGATTCGCCGCTGATGCGGCTGCGTGCTGCCATGCTGACAACCCGTATTGCAGAATACTACCGGGATCAGGGCAAGCGGGTGCTGCTGCTGATGGACTCGCTCACCCGTTACGCCCAGGCCCAGCGGGAAATCGCTCTGGCCGTTGGAGAACCGCCGGCCACCAAAGGGTACCCCCCATCGGTATTCGCAAAACTGCCACAGTTGGTGGAGCGAACCGGCAATGGCCGCCCCGGAGGAGGCTCGATAACCGCCTTCTACACGGTACTGACGGAGGGCGATGACCAGCAGGACCCGATTGCAGACGCCGCCCGAGCGATCCTTGATGGCCACATTGTGCTGTCCCGGCGGCTTGCGGAAGAGGGACATTATCCTGCCATTGATGTGGAGGCCTCCATCAGCCGTGTTATGCCCCAGGTGACAGAAACCGAACACTTTTCCCGTGCCCAGCGTTTCAAGCAGGTGTATTCCCGTTACCAGCAGGCACGGGACCTGATCAGTGTAGGCGCGTATGTGAAAGGCTCCGATCCGGAAACTGATTTTGCCATAGCCCATATCGGCAATATGGGTCAGTTCCTGCAGCAGGGATTGAACGAAAGCGCCCCCCTCGACGAAAGTATCCGGCAATTGCTGGCGGTGGTACCAGAAAGGCGTTCGGCTGACCGCCCCAAAATCCCGCCGGCCGTCGGAGGAGGTAGCTGATGTTGCGATCCCGGCGGCTGGCAGTGGTGCTGACCCTTGAGGAACGCAAGGAAAAGGCGGCACTGGAAAAACTGGCCGAAGCCCAGAAACACCACGAAGCCCAGCGCCAGCAAATCGAGAATCTGGAACGTTACCAG
>JAWWAM010000088.1:0-9034 GCA_033721715.1 Marinobacter sp. | reverse complement strand
TGGCAAGTGGCCGTTCACGAGAAAGGTCGTGGGCAGGGTCTGGCCAAGCGGATGCTGAAGGCGATTGTGGCCCGGGACGCGTGCAAAAACGTGACCCATATGGAAACCACCATCACCGAAGATAACGAGGCTTCCTGGGCGCTGTTCCGGTCATTTGCCCGTGACATGGGTGCCGAGCTCACCTTTCACGAGCACTTTGAGAAAGAGACCCACTTCGGCGGCGAGCACGACTCTGAATTCCTGCTCCGCATCGGGCCTTTCACAAAGCCGGCATAACCGCCTTCCCGAACGATCGATACCCCTGTTTGGACTGGCCGGCAGATTGCTGAGGTGAATCTGTCACAACGGCCTCAACCAACGTGCCACCGCACAACTACCTCGAACCTGACATGCTAAGAGGCAAGACCATGGAACTTTTCAAGTCGACTGAATCCGAAGTACGTGTTTACTCCCGTGCTTTTCCGGTGATTTTCAACCGTGCCAAGAATGCGCACCTCTACACCGAAGACGGCAAGGAATACCTGGATTTTCTGGCCGGCGCCGGCTCCCTGAATTATGGCCACAACAACGACATTCTCAAGAAAGCCCTGCTGGAGTACATTGAAAACGATGGTGTCAGCCAGGGTCTGGATATGTTCACCACGGCAAAGCACGACTTCATTGAGTCCTACAAGACGCACATCCTGGATCCCCGTGGCCTGAACTACAAGATGCAGTTCACTGGCCCCACCGGCACCAACTGTGTGGAAGCGGCCCTGAAGCTGGCCCGCAAGGTGAAGGGTCGTAATGGCATCATTTCCTTCACCAATGGCTTCCACGGCGTGACCATGGGCGCGGTTGCTGCCACCGGTAACAAGCACCATCGTGGCGGTGTCGGTACCCCGCTGGGCAACGTGGATTTCATGTTCTACGACGGCTATCTGGGTGAGAATGTGGACACCCTCGAGATCATGGACAAGGTGCTGTCTGACGGGTCCTCGGGCTTTGAACTGCCGGCTGCGGTGATCGTTGAGGCCGTCCAGGGTGAAGGTGGCCTGAACGCAGCCCGCGCCGAGTGGCTGCAGGGCCTTGAGAAGCTGTGCAAAAAGCACGACATCCTGCTGATCCTGGACGACATCCAGGCAGGTAACGGTCGTACCGGTGAATTCTTCAGCTTCGAGTTTGCCGGCATCAAGCCGGACATCGTCACCGTTTCCAAGTCGCTGAGTGGTTACGGCCTGCCCATGGCGCTGGTGCTGTTCAAGCCGGAGCTGGATGTCTGGAGTTCGGGTGAACACAACGGCACCTTCCGCGGTAATAACATGGCCTTTGTAACCGCCCGCGCAGCCATTGAGACCTACTGGAAAGACGACGCCTTTGCCAATGATGTGAAGGCCAAGACCGAGGTGCTGGGCGAGGGGCTGCAAGCTATCTGTGACAAGTACCCGGGCGAGTTCCGGATGAAAGGCAGGGGCATGATGCGTGGTATTGAAGCTACCCACGCCGAGCTGACAGACAAGATCACCAGCCGTGCCTTTGAAAAAGGGCTGATTATTGAAACCAGTGGCCCCAACGACGAAGTGATCAAATGCCTGATGCCGCTGACCACCAGCGACGACGATCTGCGTAAAGGTGCTAAACTTCTGGCTCAAAGCGTGGATGAAATCATGCAGGAAGGAATGAGCAAGGCGTCCTGAGACGCCCGCCATCCCCCAAAATTCATTCTGCAGGATAACGACGGTAACACTATGACTAGCGAACAACATACCGTAGAGAAGATTGGCGGCACCTCGATGAGTAACTACGAGGCCGTGCGCGACAATATTATTCTCGGCGGGCGCGATAAGGACGACCTCTACCAGCGCATATTCGTGGTCTCCGCCTACGGCGGTGTCACCGATGAACTGCTGGAGCACAAGAAAACCGGCGAGCCGGGCGTTTACGCACTGTTTGCTGATGCGGAATCCGACTGGGCCTGGGGTGACGACCTCACCAAACTGATCAAGTTCCTGACCGATATTAACGGTGAGCTGTTCGGGGACCCGATGCTCAAGCAGCAGGCAGACCAGTTTATTACTGACAGGATTGAAGGGGTTCGTGGCTGCCTGATTGATCTTCAGCGCCTGTGTTCCTACGGCCAGTTCCAACTGGAAGAACACCTTCTGACAGTGCGGGAAATGCTGGCGGGCATTGGCGAGGCCCACAGTGCCTTCAACACCGCTCTGAAACTTCAGCAGGAAGGCATTAACGCTCGCTTTGTCGACCTGACTGGCTGGCGCGACAACGAGCTGCTGCCACTGGACGAGAAGCTCAAGCAGGCCTTTGATGCCGTAGACCTTACCCGTGAGCTGCCCATTGTTACCGGCTATGCCCAGTGCAAGGAAGGCCTGATGCGCACCTTTGACCGTGGCTACAGCGAGATGACCTTCAGCCGCGTAGCAGTCATCACCAACGCCCGTGAAGCGATCATCCACAAGGAATACCATCTCAGCTCTGCCGACCCCAACATTGTGGGAGCCGACAAGGTGGTGCCCCTGGGCCGCACCAATTACGACGTGGCGGACCAGTTGGCGAACCTGGGAATGGAGGCCATCCACCCCCGCGCCGGTAAGGGCATGCGCCAGAATGAGATCCCGCTGCGGGTAATGAATACTTTTGAGCCGGAGCACACCGGTACTCTGATCACCGGCGATTACATCAGTGAAAAGCCGCAGGTTGAAATCATAGCCGGCAACAAGGGCGTTTTCGCAATCGAGGTATTTGATCAGGATATGCAGGGCGAGCCCGGCTCCGATCGCCGCATTCTGGAAGTGCTGGGACGGTTCAAGGTGCGCTTTGTGTCCAAAGACACCAACGCCAACACCATTACCCATTACGTTGACAGTACTCTCAAACACGTCAAGCGGGTGGTACGGGCGCTGAAAGACGAGTTTCCCAATGCGGAAATCAGTACCCGCAAGGTGGCGATCGTTTCTGCCATTGGCAGTGATATCAAGATACCGGGCATTCTGGCACGGTCGGTCAAGGCCCTGGCGGATGAAGAAATCAATATTCTGGCCCTGCACCAATGCATGCGCCAGGTGGACATCCAGTTTGTGGTGGATGAAGACGCCTACAAGAAGACCATTGTGGCGCTCCACGGTGTATTGATTGAGCCCTACAACCACGAGTATGCCATCGTCGCAGCCTGATCCGGTCGGTAATTACCGCAACCGGCTCTGGCTGGCCCGGTCTCCGGGAATCCATGGCCCTGTTCCGCGCGTATCTTTTATAAATTTACGACCGGAACCTGTGCCATGAATGAACTTCAGAGCCCGGGACCGTCTCCGACCATAGCCCACTCCGGCGAAACGGAATCCCTTGTAGGGCTGTACTTCAGGGATGCGTCCCGCTACGAACTGCTGACCCACGAGGGTGAGCGTCGCCTTTCCCGCAGATTGTCCTTGTGCTACCGCATTATCTCGGCAGAGATGGGCTTGCCTGAGAATACGCCCCAAACCTATCGGGAAGTGGTTGGAAGCCTTGGTGATGCCTGTGCTTTCTCGTTCAGGTGCCGGCGCGCCTACCACCTTGCCACAGACAGCCGTCAGCGCCTGATCCGGAGTAATTTGCGGCTGGCGGTGCATATTGCACGCCGTTATGCCAACCGCGGTATCCCCATGTCAGACGTCATCCAGGATGCCAATGTTGGTCTTATCAAAGCTGCAGAACGATTCGACCCCACCAAAGGTTTTCGCTTTTCCACTTACGCCTACTGGTGGATCAGTGAAGAGGTGAAGCGTTGCATGAAGCGGGGGACCCGTCTGGTGCACACACCGGAGAACGTGGTGGATGAAATTCGTCTGCTGCACAAAACCGCCCTGATGCTTCACCAGACCCTCGGCCGCACGCCTTCACAAAGCGAACTGGCAAGGGAAATTGAAGTATCGCCGTCGCGCATCGGAGAACTACGCGCACTGGCGAACATGGAAATGTCGGTGGATATACCGGTAGCTGCTGAGGGAGGCGTCACCCTTGGTGACAGCCTGAGCGCGGGTGAGCAGTCTGCGCCGGATCATGCCATGCAGCATCGGGATCGCAAGCGGACCCTGGCAGCGTTGCTGGCGGATCTCAGTTCACGGGAAAAAGACGTGCTGTCCCGGCGCTTCGGGCTGGGTCTGCCAGAACCGGAAACCCTGCAGGTTATATCCGACCATCTCGGAATCAGCCGTGAGCGCGTGCGGCAGATTGAAAAGGGCGCTCTGAGAAAACTGAGAAGCCGGGTCGAAAGCCCGGAAGAGTCACTCCGGAGCCAGGTTCCGGAGATTCGAGACAGTTAGCCATGGGTCATAAAGAACCAGGTGCCGGCCGCTACCTGACACAACAACACAATCGAGGTCAGTACCAGCCTCAGTTTCAGGTACCACTGGGGCCAGTATCCCCTCATCCAGCGTGCGTCCACTACATAGAGCGCCATGTAGGCGACGGTATAAAGAACGATCTGGGCAGCGACGGGCAGTAAAAGCCCGATGCCTGCCGAGACAAAAAATATCTGGCTGAGCAGCATGGTGACCAGCGGCGAGATAGGGTAGCACCGGTTTTCCAGCTGCATGGCCAGTGGCCAGTAGATCCCTGCCATAAAGGCGAGGATACCGGCACTGTACAGATAGAAATAACTGATGATGGCGACGCTTTTGGCGGGCATCATGAACAGGCCGAGAATGGCCGCAAGAAATGGCAACAAGCCGGCAATGCCAACGACGATCGCCAGCCTGGCGACCGCAATCACGAATTGTGCCCCTGCACCCGAATTCTCATGGGTTTGATGTCAGCGGGCGCCATGCCAACCATTTCGTGGTAGGCAGACGAATGCACGACCTCAGTGGACATAATGCTGAAATTGGCCAGGGTGTCCTGGATCTCCCAGCTGCTGCGAAACAGTCGGGTATGACTCCTGGCATCGGATAACAGATGGTACTTCTCGCCGACTACCAGCCTTGCCATGTATTGCTGACCCTCCAGGGAGATGATTTCCAGCAGGTCAATGGTCAGGTCGGGTATGTGCCTGAGTTCTTCCAGGGTTATTCTCACCGTTTTGCTCTCATTAGTACGCGAGGGATGATGTGTTACCCACGGACTTACGAGCAGCGGATGGTTTGGGATCATCTGGCGGCCTGAAAGTGGCAGGAAAAACGGGGGTTCACACCTTGCCGGCAAGCTCCCGGCACACCGTGTGTTGTGGGCAACAGGTCAGGTGGTCATTCACCATTCCCACCGCCTGCATGAACGCATAAACAATAGTGGGACCCACAAAATTGAAGCCTCGCTGTTTCAGCGCTTTGGACATGGCCTCTGCTTCCGGGGTGTATATCGGGACCTGATCGAAGCTGCCCCAGTGATTCTGGATTGGCGCGTTGTCCACAAACGACCACAGGAAGTCGCTGAACGAGTGGCCCTGCTCCTGCAACTCCAGATAGCCCCTGGCGTTACGGATAATGGACTTTACCTTCAGGCGGTTGCGTACAATGCCCGGGTCCTGCAGCAGCGACTCAATCTTGCTGTCGTCGTATCGGGCGATGCGCTGGGGGTCGAAGTGATCGTAGGCTGCGCGGTAGTTTTCCTGTTTTCTCAGGATAGTAATCCAGCTCAGCCCTGCCTGCTGGCCGTCGAGACACAGTTTTTCGAACAGTGCCAGGTCATCGTATTCCGGCCGGCCCCAGACGTTGTCGTGGTAATCCATGTAGAGAGGGTCATCGCCGCACCATGGGCAGCGCTGTTGATCTTCCATAATCACTCCTGCTTGCGGATGATGACGGGATTGTGGAACAGCCAGTCTACCGGAGCAATGGGTCGGCCCGGCTGGCTGGCTTGAAAGAGCCCCCCGGGGGTCTGTAAAAGTGACCCCGAAGGGAACGAATGCCCGGAGTGGCGGTAAACCAACGCCACCAGGAAATCGCCAACCTGGCCAGCGGAGGCCCTCCAGCTCTCGTCGCTGCCGTCACCGATCAGCTGGAAATCAGGGGTAACCTCCAGTGTCTGCAAGTTGCCGGCAATACCGCGCCCGGTTGCTTTCAGCCAGGCTTCCTTGAGAGTCCAGACCTTGAGAAAGTCCTCGCAGTCGTTGGCGTCAAGCAGCCAGGCCTGTTCCCTGCGCGTGAACCAGCGCCGGACCACTTTCTGCCAGTGCGGATGCCGGTTGCGGGGCTCGATGTCCAGCCCCAGGCCCGGGGTGGCTGAAACGGCACAGGCTGAGAACCCGTGGCTGTGGCTGAGGGACAGGTGCCATCCCGGGGGATGATCTGAGCAGACCGGCCTGCCGTCGACGGGACGGCATTGGGCGCCATCAGTGCCGGAGGCGCCTGCCAGGGCTTGACGAATCAGCCAGCGGCTGCACAGGTATTCCTGGCGGCGAATACCGCTGAATGCCGCCACCGTGGCCTGCTCAAACGACGTCAGCCATTGCGGGATGGAGGGATCGTCTGACTCCGGTTCCCGGCATAGCCACACCGTGGGAGCCATGTCAGGGTTGGAGCCGGTCAATGATCCACCCGTCGTCCTGTTTTACATATTCAAACCGGTCATGCAGTCGGCTGGGGCGCCCCTGCCAGAATTCAATGCGTGCGGGCACCACTCGATAGCCACCCCAGAAATCCGGTAGTGGTATCTCGCCTTCGCTGAACCGGCGCTTCATCTCAGCAACTTTTTGCTCCAACAGCCCGCGGGAGTTAATGGCCCGGCTTTGCTCCGAGACCCAGGCTCCGATCTGGCTGCCGCGCGGGCGAGAGGCGAAGTAACGCAGTGATTCGGATTTGCTGACTTTTTCGACCTTTCCCTGAATCCGTACCTGGCGGTTAAGGGCGATCCAGGGAAACAGGAGCGCTGCTTTCGGGTTCTCCGACAGTTCCCGTGCCTTGCGGCTGCCGTAATTGGTGTAGAACACGAAGCCGGATTCATCGAAATACTTCAGTAGCACCGTGCGTATGTCCGGCATGCCGTCGCCACCGGTGGTGGCCAGAGACATAGCATTAGGTTCGAGAATGCCGGCTTCACGGGCATCGCCAAACCAGGTCTGGAACTGTCTGACCGGGTTGTCATCGAGAGCGTCGCGATCCAGGCCTTCGCTCTCGAAGTCGCGCCGCATATCGCTAATATCCATCAGGGTTACCTGTGTCAGGGATTCGTCGGTTAATACGGTGGCAACAGAATATCGGGTTCCTTGCGCCTTGTCAGTCTGCCAGCGGTTCCGGCTGACAAAACCGTTACTTGCGGACTATCCTTGTTAAACTGGTATCGGCTGCGCTGTGGCCATCACCAAGAACTAACAAGGAGAAAACAGGGTGGTTGCAAACCGCACACGACGATTGGCCAGAAATATTTCGGGCGTTGTACTGGTTCTGGTCGTGATCTATGCCCTTGTGGGGTTCGTTGGGCTGCCCTGGTGGCTGGAAAGGACACTGCCAGAAAGGTTGGATCAGCACATGGGATGGCAGGCGGAGGTGGAAGATATCCACGTGAATCCGTTCACCATGAGCATTGAGATCCTGAATCTGTCTGCGACCGACGGCGATGAGGAAAGGGTTGTTGCTTTCGATCGTCTTTACACCAATCTCGGGGTCTGGCGGCTGGTTACCGGCGTTGTTGCGTTACAGAACATTGAGCTTGAGGAACCTTACATACGTCTGGATCTGCTGGACGACTACAGTGTGAATTATGCCAGGGACTGGCAGGCCAACAACCCCCCGGCAGAAGAAACAGCCACCGAAGAGAACGCATCAACAGAGCCGACCCGCGTGTACTTTGGCCGGGTCAGGGTGGCCGGGGGTGAGCTGTTGTTCCGGGACTTCACCCAGGAAGGCATGGAGGAGTTCCGGGTCACTCCGCTGGATCTGGCACTGAATGACCTGGCCACCTGGCCCGGGGCCGAGGCTGGTAGCAACTATTATCTGTTGGCGGCGGTTGGCAGCCAGACCATTGAATGGGAAGGAGATCTGAGCATTACGCCCCTGTATTCCAAGGGCTTTATCAAGCTCGGAGGCGTGACCCACACCACGCTACAACATTTCCTAAAACCCCATCTTCCCTACCAGCTTCGCAACGGTAGCGTAACGTTAAGCACCGAGTACGAGCTGCAATCTGCCAACGAGCTGTTCCTGAATACGTCCAACGGCCAACTCTCCATTGATAACCTGGGCCTTGGCCTGACGGATAGCAACGAGGAGCTGCTTACCACCCGGAGCATACGTATTGGCGACATACAGTTCGGGCTGAACAACCGCGAAGCGGCCACGGGAACGGTCAGTATTGAGGAGGCTGACCTGTCACTGCACCGCAGACCGGACGGCTCCATCAACCTGCTTGCGCCCTTTCAGCAAGGTGATGGCGAGGAGCCGAACGATGATTCGGCATCTGGCGACATGCCTTTTCACTGGTCCGTGGCTGGGTTGGAGCTTGGTAATAGTGCCGTGAAGTGGCGGGATGAGCAGCTGCAAACCGAGGCGGCGCTGTCGTTAAACGACCTGAATATAAGTGTTGGCGAGATTTCCCACCAACTGGAAGATCCGGTGAATTACAAGGCGGACGCTACCCTGGGAGGGGGTGGTCGCCTCGTGTTTAATGGCCAGACCACCCTGGCACCTTTCACTCTGGAGGCGGGCATTTCCGGTTCCGGCGTCGCCTTGACCCAGTTCGGTGCCTATATCAGCGAAATGGCGAACCTGAATGTGAGGGACGGACGCCTGAATATGGATGGAAATCTGGATCTGGACCAGCAGCAGGATCCGCTGACGGGCACCTTCAGCGGCACCGGCGAGGTGACCTCACTGGATGTGCGCCTCGGTAACAGTGACGAGAGATTGATTGCCTGGCAGAACCTCCGTCTGGAGCCGGTGGAATACAATGTGGCGCCGGGACGGCTGGAAATTGGCACGGTCACGCTAGCAGGTCCGGCGGTCAATGTGGTTCGTGATACCAATGGTGTCCACAATCTCGAGCGAATCATCCCCTCAACGCAGGCAGACGACGCCAGGACGCGGCCGCAGGCTGATAGTGGAACGGCGTCAGCAGAAGGTGAAGAGCC
>JAWWAM010000087.1:0-9045 GCA_033721715.1 Marinobacter sp. | reverse complement strand
GGTTACCGGATGGTGCTGGTCATGCCCGAGAATGCGAGTGAAGAACGCCGGGCCTCGATGCGGGCCTACGGTGCCGAGATCATCAGTGTCAGTAAAGAAGGGGGCATGGAAAGCGCCCGCGACCTGGCGCAAAAGATGGAGGCGGAAGGCAAGGGCAAGGTGCTGGACCAGTTTGCCAACCCGGACAACCCACTGGCGCACTACCGCACCACCGGCCCTGAAATCTGGGAGCAGACCGGCGGCACGATCACCCACTTTGTCAGCTCCATGGGCACCACCGGTACCATAATGGGCGTCTCCAGGTACCTGAAGGAGCGCAATCCCGATATCCGGATAGTGGGCCTGCAGCCGAAAGAAGGTGCTTCCATACCCGGGATTCGCCGCTGGCCGGAAGCCTACCTGCCGAAAATCTACGAGGCTTCGCGGGTAGACTCCGTGCTGGATATCGGCCAGCAGGAAGCCGAAGACACCATGCGCGCACTGGCCCGTGAAGAAGGCATCTTTTGTGGGGTTTCTTCCGGCGGCTCCATTGCCGCTGCATTGAAACTGTCAGCCCAGGTTGAAAACGCAGTGATCGTGGCCATTATCTGTGACCGGGGTGATCGCTACCTGTCTACCGGGGTTTTTCCCGGCGCCTGAATTTACCAAGACCAGATCCCAGCAAGAGATGTTCTATGAGCAGAAGACGCAGGAAGGCCCTGCCTACCGAGCCGGTACGTTGTGTGATTGAAACCCTGAGCCACGATGGCCGCGGCATCGCCCGCGATAATGGCAAGGCACAATTTGTTGACGGAGCGCTGCCCGGTGAGACAGTGATGGCGAAAGTGATCAGCTCTCGCAGCAAGTTTGATGAACTGCGGACCCTGGAGGTGCTGGAAGCTGGCGATGCCCGGATTACACCGCCATGCGAGTTTGCAGATCTGTGCGGAGGCTGCAGTCTGCAGCACATGGACAGCGATGCCCAGATCCGGTTCAAGGAAGACACCCTACGGGAGCACTTTGCTCATTTCGGGGGCATTGAGCCAGAGGAATGGGTCCCCCCTATGCGCTCACCCGCACTCGGTTATCGTCGCAAGGCCCGGCTGGGAGTGAAATATGTCTCGGCACGGGAGTCTGTGCTGGTGGGGTTTCGTGAAAAACGCAACAGCTTCCTGACCGATATTGATCGCTGTGTGGTTCTGGACCCGCGTATTGGTGACCGCATTACGCCGCTGCGGGAAATGCTCCATGGCCTGGAGGCCTACCGGCGCATTCCCCAGGTAGAGGTCGCCTGCGGAGACCAGGAAGCGGCGATGGTATTCCGCAATATGGACCCTTTGAGCGAGTCAGATACGGCATCGCTGATCCGCTTCGGTCAGGCCCATGAATTGCATATCTATCTGCAGCCTAAGGGGCCGGATACGGTATACCGGATATGGCCCGAGGCCGGCGAAGAACGGCTGTCCTACCAGATGGAAGAGTTTGACCTCACCATGAAGTTTCATCCCATGGACTTTACTCAGGTCAATGCAGGGATAAATCGCACCATGGTACACAGGGCCGTGGAATGGCTGGATATCCAGCCAGAGGAGCGGGTGCTCGATCTGTTCTGCGGGCTGGGGAATTTCACCCTGCCATTAGCCCGCCGTGCCGCACAGGTCGTTGGTGTGGAGGGTGACGATTCCATGGTGGTTCGGGGTAGGGAAAACGCGGAACTCAACGGGCTATCGAATGTCGCATTCCACGGCGCTGACCTGCAGGCAGATTTCACCGCGCAGCCCTGGGCGGCTGAAGGTTTCGACAAGATTCTGATTGATCCGCCCCGCTCCGGTGCCCAGGAAGTGTGTGAATACCTGACTGCCTTCGGTGCCCGGCGGATTGTTTACGTCTCCTGCAATCCGGCCACCCTGGCACGGGATGCAGGCGTGATGGTGCGCAAGGGCTACCGGCTGGTGCGGGCGGGTGTCATGGATATGTTTCCCCACACCACGCACGTTGAGTCCATGGCCATGTTCGAGCGCGTGGATAACTGATGAATCTCGGTGCCGGTCACGGATGGCCGGGTAAACAACCAGGAAGAACAAGAGCGATATGGTAAAAGTTCGCGAAGATTACGCAGTGACGGGCGATGGCCAGGTGGATATCGAACGCTGGGTTCGCCAGATCGAGTCACAGACGCATCTGGAAAATGCCGAACAGTTCCGGCGTGCCTGTGAAAAGGCGGCAGCCATCGATTTTGAGGCAGTGCGTGAAGACCGGGTGTGGGCGCCCGGCTCCAGCAGCTTCCGTACCGGTATCGAGATGGCCCAGGTACTGGTGGAGTTGCACCTCGACCAGACCAGCCTGGTAGCCGCGATACTTTACCGGGCCGTACGGGAAGAGCGTATTCCCCTGGAGGAGATCCGTAAGGAATTCGGTGACGAAGTGGCCGGGCTGATTGACGGTGTGCAGCAGATGGCCGCCATATCGTCCATTCACCATCCGCTCAAGGGCAACGTGCTTGGCCAGACCGAAGGCCAACTCGACAATGTTCGCAAGATGCTCGTTACCATGATTGATGACGTCCGGGTGGCGTTGATCAAGCTTGCTGAGCGAACCTGCGCCATCCGCGCCGTGAAGAACGCGTCCGAAGAAAAGCGTATGCGTGTTGCCCGGGAAGTATTCGACATCTACGCACCGCTGGCGCACCGGCTGGGTATTGGTCATATCAAGTGGGAGCTGGAAGACCTCTCTTTCCGCTATCTGCATGAATCGGCCTACAAGAAGATTGCCAAACTGCTGGATGAAAAACGGCTGGACCGTGAAAGCTACATCAAGCGCGTGATCACCTCCCTGAAAAATGAGCTGGGCGCTTCCGGTATAGAAGGCGAACTGTCGGGGCGCGCCAAGCATATTTACAGCATCTGGAGAAAGATGCGGCGCAAGGGTATCGACTTTTCCCAGGTCTATGACGTGCGTGCGGTGCGCATACTGGTACCGGCCGTACGTGACTGCTATGCCGCGCTCGGTATTGTGCACACACTCTGGCGCCACATTCCCAACGAATTTGACGATTACATCGCCAACCCTAAGGAAAACGGCTATCAGTCCCTTCATACCGCAGTGATTGGTCCGGAAGGCAAGGTAATGGAAGTCCAGATCCGTACCCATGCCATGCATGAGGAAGCCGAGCTGGGGGTGTGTGCCCACTGGCTGTACAAGGGCATGGATAAGGGCAACCGTTCCGTTGGTTACGACGCCAAAATCAACTGGCTGCGCCAGGTTCTGGAATGGCAGGAAGAACTGGGCGATCTGTCGGGTCTGGCGGATCACCTGAAATCGGACGTCGCCTCCGACCGGGTGTATGTGTTCACGCCGGAAGGACACGTGGTGGACCTGCCCCAGGGCGCCACACCTGTGGACTTTGCCTATCGCGTGCATACCGAAATAGGTCACGCCTGCCGTGGTGCCAAGGTGAACAGTCGCATTGTGCCACTGACCTATCCCCTGAAGACCGGCGACCAGATTTCCATTCTCACGTCCAATAACCAGGCGCCGAGTCGGGACTGGCTGAACCCCAGTCTGGGCTATATCCAGACCTCCCGCGCCCGGGCCAAGGTGACCCACTGGTTCAAGCAGCAGGACCGCGACCGCAACATCGTTGACGGGCGAGCCATCCTGGAGGATGAATTCAGGCGGCTGTCACTTTATGAGGTGGATCTGAACGATCTGGCCCGAAAAGTGAACTACCAGGGGGCAGAGGATATGTTTGCGGCGGTGGGAGCCGGTGACCTTCGCCCCACCCATGTCGCCAACATTGCCCAGCAGATGCTGGAACCCAAATCGGAACAGCTCGATCTGAAGCTCAGCGCACTGAGGCGCAAACCCTATGATACCGAATCGGACATCCAGATCCGGGGCGTGGGCAAGCTCAAGACACAGGTCGCAAAATGCTGCAAGCCGCTGCCCGGTGATCCAATCGGTGGCTACATTACTGTTGGCCGTGGGGTAACGGTTCATCGGCAGGACTGCATAACCTTTCTCAGCCTCAAGGAGTTCGAGCCCAACCGGATTATCGAAGTAAGCTGGGGCGGACAGCCCGTTGCCGTTTACCCGGTGGATGTGGAAATCGAGGCATACGATCGTTCCGGATTGTTGCGGGACATCACCCAGGTGCTGTCCTCGTCCAAGAGTGATGTGCTGTCGCTGAATACCATGTCCAACAAGGATGAGAATACGGCGACCATGACGGTGACGGTGGAAATCTCCAGCCTCGACCAGCTGGCCCGGTTACTGGCACAGATCCGCAACCTGCCCAACATCATCGACGTCAGGCGCAAACGTTCATGAGCTATACCATTGACGACCTGAAAACCCTGATGGCAAGGCTACGGGACCCGGAAACCGGGTGCCCGTGGGACACCCGCCAGACTTTCAAGACCATTGTCCCTCACACCCTTGAGGAGGCCTACGAAGTTGCCGACGCTATCGACCGGGAGGATTACCCGCACCTGGAAGATGAGTTGGGCGACCTGTTATTTCAGGTGATCTTCTATAGCCAGATGGGAAAAGAGCGGCACCACTTCGATTTCGATTCCGTGGTGGACAATCTGGTGCGAAAGCTGGTCCGGCGCCATCCTCACGTGTTTCCGGATGGCACTCTGGAAAGCCGGATCGACCCGGACAATCGCCCCGGTGAGGCGGAAATCAAGGCCAACTGGGAGCGTATCAAGGCTGAGGAGCGGGCAGCGAAACCGGAAAAGTCAGCAGGCACGGAGTCTGCAGGACGGCTGGATGGCATCGCCCGCACACTCCCCGCAATGGTGCGTGCTGAAAAACTTCAGCGCAGGGCCGCCACTCACGGTTTCGACTGGCCAGATGTCGAACCGGTCTTCGAAAAGCTCCATGAAGAAATCGATGAACTGAAAGAAGCCTGGTATGACGCGCGCTCCGGCGCCGGCCCGGTGGAAGCTGTAGAGGATGAACTGGGGGACCTGCTGTTTGTCTGCGTTAACCTGGCACGGTTCATGAAGGTTAATCCCGAGCAGGCCCTCAATAGCACCAATCACAAATTTGAGTCGCGATTCCGTGCTATCGAGGAACACCTGGAACGCGAAGGCCGAGATATGGACGGTGAGCCCCTGGAGGCACTGGATGCGGTCTGGCAGGCTGTCAAAGGGATTGAAAAACAGCGGAAAAAGTAACGGATAAGTACAATCCGTTACCATTAAATCCGCCCCCGCCGCGGTCGCTTCGTCTACACTTCCGGTTACTGATGCACACCTTTTGTGCGTCTGATGGGCCACCAAGAAGATGCAGGAGTGAAGGCACCATGAAAATCAAAGATCTGGTCAATTACTGGGACAAGCATGCACGCGGTCGGCTGACCCGGGATGCGTATTTTGCCAACCTGTCCGACCAGCATCACAAGCGACTGGAAAAACTGGCCGCGTTGTACCCGATGAAGTCCTCCCAGGATCTAATGCGAGATCTGATCTCTGCTGCTCTAGATGAGCTGGAGACCAGCTTTCCTTACGTTCAGGGCTCGAAGGTTGTCGCATTTGATGAGGACGGCTTCGAGATCTATGAAGACAAGGGCATGACCCCGCGCTTCATCAGCCTTAGCCAGAAGCACATCCAGAAGCTCAAGGCACGCCAGCTCGAATCGGTTGCGTGATCGGGCCTTTAGCCTGATCAAGACAGTCCTGCAATAGTTACGGGGTGGTCCGGCCACCCCGCGGTCAACTGCCCGCCGTTATTTATCCTTGCCTTCCAGTTTGTCCTTCAACGGGCTCAGCCGGACCAGGTCGTCCAGTGCTGCACCAATCATATCGTTGAGAATATCGCTTTCCGAGCGGTCCGGATACAATTCGGCCAGTGCAGCTATGCGCGCTGCGTCTTCCAGCGGTAAACGGAGGTTGTAATCATGGCTCCGCTCGACGGGCTCTTTTTTGCCTTCCCAGTGTTTGGGCAGATCGGTTACTTTCATGAATACTCCTTGCGGCCACAGGCTTTAATCGTTAGAAAGGCTTTAATAGTAAACAGTATCGTAAGTTTACTTCGCTTCCGTCAATTTAAAAGGACGTCAATGTGACCGAGCTACACCCCGACCTCCGAGAAAACGTTCGCATGCTGGGTGAGTTGCTGGGACAAAGTATCCAGCGCGATCCCGGCCGGGACTGTTACGAACTGATTGAAGAAGTGCGCGCCGCCGCCAAGGCTGATCGCCGGCAGGAAAGCGGGTCCGGACAGCGCCTGGTCAATCTGCTGGGGAAACTGAGTGACGACGAGCTTTTGCCGGTAACCCGTGCCTTTAACCAGTTTCTGAACCTGGCCAACCTGGCCGAGCAGTACCACGGAATCCGCCGCAAGCGCGGTCACCAATCGGATCTGATGGTGGAATCTCTCGGGGAGGTGTTCAGTCGTCTCAAGAATGGAGGTGTCAGCGCGGATGAGCTGCATCGTCGGGTAGCGGACCTTCGCATTGAATATGTGCTCACCGCGCACCCCACGGAAGTCGCGCGTCGCACTCTGATCATGAAGTACGACGAGATGTCAGACTGCCTGGCACGCCTGGATCATGACGATCTTCTGCCCGCAGAGCGCGAGGAAATTGTGGACAGGTTGGGGCAGCTGGTCACCGAAGCCTGGCACACGGATGAAATACGCCATGAACGACCAACCGCCGTGGACGAAGCCAAGTGGGGGTTTGCGGTTATCGAGAACAGCCTGTGGCAGGCCCTGCCGCGGTTTCTCCGGAGCCTTGATCTGTCGCTCTCCGAAGCCACAGGCAAAGGGCTGCCCCTGGACGCGTCTCCCATCCGCATCGCCTCCTGGATGGGCGGCGACCGCGACGGCAATCCCAACGTCACCCATGAAGTGACCCGCAAGGTCTTCCTGCTGGGCCGCTGGATGGCTGCCGATCTTTATCTGCGGGATATTCAGGCCCTGCGTGCCGAGCTCTCCATGTGGCAGGCAAGCGACGAGTTGCGCGAGGTCACCGGGGAGTCCCGCGAGCCCTATCGCATGGTGCTGGCGGGGCTACGGGAAAAACTGATCAGAACCCGGGATTGGGCAGAAGCCAGCGTGGCCGGTGAGCCTGCGGACACCACGGATATTCTGTTTGCCAACGAGGATTTCACTGGCCCACTGGAACTGTGTTATCGCTCACTGGTTGAATGCGGCCTGGAAACCATCGCCAACGGCCCGCTGCTGGATACCATTCGCCGGGCACACACCTTTGGTCTTCCGCTTATTCGCCTGGATATCCGTCAGGAAGCTTCCCGCCATGCCGCAGCTGTTGCCGAAATGGTGGAGTACCTCGGGATGGGCGACTATCTGTCGTGGTCCGAGCAGGAGCGCCAGGAATTTCTGGTGCGTGAGCTCAAGGGCCGGCGCCCCCTGGTACCGAGGCACTGGCAACCTTCGGAGGAAGTCGGCGAAGTGCTGGCGACCTGTGAAGTGGTGGCGCAACAGACACCGGAAGCCCTGGGCTCCTACGTTATTTCCATGGCCAGCAAGCCCTCCGACGTACTGAGTGTGATTCTGTTGCTGCGGGAAGCAGGCATGGAAAACCGCATGCGGGTAGTGCCGTTGTTCGAGACTCTTGATGATCTGCGGGGTGCCCCTGACAGCATGGCAGCCCTCTACAATGTGGATTGGTACCGGGAGTATTGCGATGGCCGCCAGGAAGTGATGATCGGCTACTCGGACTCGTCCAAGGATGCCGGCCAGATGATGGCTGCCTGGGCTCAGTACCAGGCCCAGGAACAGCTGACAGAAGTTGCCAGTGAACACGGCGTTCACCTGACCCTGTTCCATGGTCGCGGGGGAACTGTGGGCCGGGGCGGTGGCCCTGCCAATCGGGCGATACTGTCACAGCCGCCTGGCTCGGTTAACGGCAGCTTCCGGATCACCGAACAGGGAGAGATGATCCGCTTCAAATTCGGCCTGCCCCGGTTGGCAGAGCAGAGTCTGACGCTCTATACCACCGCCGTGGTGGAAGCGACCCTGGCCCCGCCCCGTGGGCCGGAGCCGGAATGGCGGGAGGTTATGGACTGGTTGACGGAGCGGTCCCTGAAGGCCTACCGCGATGTCGTCCGTGATAACCCGGAGTTTGTTCCCTATTTTCGCCAGGTCACGCCTGAACAGGCTCTTGGCAAGCTCGCTCTGGGCAGTCGCCCGGCAAGGCGCAAACCCGGCGGGGGTGTGGAAAGCTTGCGGGCCATTCCCTGGATCTTCGCCTGGACTCAGATGCGCCTGATGCTGCCCAGTTGGCTGGGCAGTGACGTGGCCCTGGAAGAAGCTTTCCGCAATGACCGGGTGCCGGTCCTGCGGGAAATGATGCAGAAATGGCCGTTCTTCAAAACCTACGTGGATATGCTGGAGATGGTACTGGCCAAGTCCGACCTGCGAATCGCCAGCTACTACGAAAAGACCCTGGTAGACGATCCCGCGTTACTGGAACTGGGCAAAAACCTGCGGGAACGCCTGCAGGGATGCATCCGCCATCTGCTGGAACTCAAGGAGCAGGAGACACTGCTGGAGCAGGAACCGGTGTTTGCCCATTCCATGCGTGTACGTAATCCGTATACTGATCCGCTACACTACCTACAGGCAGAGCTGTTGAAGCGCGACCGCGAAAGTGAAGGCAAGGGCGAAGTGCCCGATATGGTAGAGCGCGCCCTTAAAGTCACCATGGCGGGCATCTCGGCAGGCATGCGAAACACCGGATAATCAAACAGAACACAGGAGTAAAGCCGTGGCCTTAGCGGCAAGACTGGAAGGTTTTCTGACTCGCAATGGAATCGCCTACCGGGAACTGGCAATTGATCAGGTGCTTAACTTTGATGCAGCGGTGATGGCCTCGGGCCGTCCTCAGGATGAGTTTGTCCGGGCGACACCGCTGATTGATATCAATGGCGTAATCATGGCCGTTCACGGCTATAACACCAGCCTGGACATGGATCTGGTCCACAAGCTCACTGGCCGGCGGCTCCAGCCACTGACCGCCCGCCAGTCGGCGCGCCTGTTTGCCGACTGCGATCCGGGCTTTCAGCCACCGGTAGGGGCGGCTTACGACATACC
>JAWWAM010000086.1:0-9080 GCA_033721715.1 Marinobacter sp. | reverse complement strand
GCGTACGATGACGTCCGTACTCTGGGTTTGGAAGATGCGGCTGTTGTGCATCAGGTTCAGGCGCCACAGCGGGGGCTGGACGATGACTTCGTAGCGGGTGCGGCGATGGCCGGAGTCGCCCCGGGCGAATTCGTTGACCACGCCGTGGAAACGACGAAGGGGGATGCCGTCCTGCCAGACCACCAGTTCCACGGGTTGTTCCAGGACTTCTTCAGGGGCAATATCCGGCGAAGTACTGGCCAGTTCCAGTTTGCAGTGGCACAGCTTTGAGAGATGTTCGGTCAATTCGAAACGGACGACCACGAACAGGTCTTTGGGGAGTTGGCCAAGGGTGGCCGTGAACTGCAGTCCGGTTGCCTGAGGCATGTCTTCGATCCCTGAAGAAATTAATGTCGTTCGCTCATCCTGAGCGGAGATGGAATTATATACGTAAATTGACTGCCATTAACAGGCCGGCCAGCATGTCAAAAAACTGTTAATAGCCGGAACTCGTGCTGTCCAGATCGAACACGAAATCCGTCGCCCTGCTGACTTCAGTAGTGAAATCTCCAGCAGGCAGTAACTCGAACCAGCGAAAACCGGGCGCCTTGTCTTCAACCGAAAACTCCACCGAACCGGCAGTAAACTGGATGCAAGTGGACGGTGTAGCCAGAAGGCGAATTCCGTTGCGGGTCTGATCCAGTTCCTGGTGAATATGCCCCCAAAGTACGATTCTAACCTGTGGGAAGCGGTCTATCACCTGCCAGAAAGCATCACGATTCCGCAGTCCGATCGGCGACATCCATTCGGTGTCAATTTCTATGGGGTGGTGATGTAGAGCGACGAGCGTCGGAGTGTCAGGGGTTTGGCTGAGAGCCTCCTCAAGGAAGACCAGTTCCGATTCTGCCAGCTCACCAAATACCTTGCCGGGAACCGAGGTGTCCAGTAATAAAAACTGCCACCCACCCTGAACAATACGGCGCTGGTTGGCCTGTCTTTCTGCGGCGATACGGCTCAGCAATGGAGAGTCATCATGGTTACCTGCCATCCAGGCGGAGGGGCAACGAAACGCCTTCAGCTTGTCACCAAAAACCCGGTAGGCTTCTTCGGTAGCGTCCTGGGCGATGTCTCCGGTGGCAAGAATGAGATCCGGCTGGCCATGGTCATGAAGCGCCTGCGCGATAACGGCATCCAAACTGTCTCTTGTATTGACACCCAGCAGCTCACCGCCCGGATCGGCCATCAGGTGCGGGTCGGTCAGTTGTAGCACCCGGAGGGCACGCCGGTTGTCGTTCTCAGTCATGGCACTCGTGTTTCTTGCGTTTTCGCAACACTCACCCGTGATGCAGGCATAGTGGCAGATTATGCAGTTTTTACGACTGCATCCAGAATATTCATCACATTCTGTTCAGGCTTTTAAGCCTAATTGCCTGTTTTGACAACTCTCGCACACTCTGCGAGGCACTTTATGCCAATAACTGCGGGGCAGACATACAACCTTAGTCCACGCCTTCCCCGGCGGACCAGGCGGCGTGCTCCATGGGAAGGTGCCCGAACCGCAGACAGTAATCCAACCAGTCGGCCAGAAAACTGTTGACCTGTACTTTTTCGTCGGGATGGTGCATGAACCGGTTCGGGTAGTCGTTCACCGGGGCGATATGCCGGTCACGGTAGCAACTGATCACCTCGGCCATGTTGGCGTCGTGATAAACCCGCACGGTCAACTGGGGATTATTCAGCCAGCGCCCGGAATTGTGCACCTGCTCAAGCAGGAGGGTTTCGGTAAACTTTGTAGTTTGCAGCACCTCAATGCGTACGCGCCCGAGATACTGGTCCTCGCGATGAAGTTCAAATTCACAGACCGGTTGGCCCTTGGCCTCCAGCTTCCGCAATCGGTGAAGCCGCATGTAGTTGCCATCACACAGCGCGCCGAAACGTCGTAAATCCGGTACATAGCGCCGGGGTTTCATCACCCATTCTGTCATATCAGCTCCAACCTTCCCGCAAGCGCGGGCGATTCAACTGCAACCACTGCAGCGCGATAATTGCTGCAGCGTTATTGATACGTCCATCATAAATCATTGCGATGGCCTCGTCGGCACTGAACACGTGGGCACGGATATCTTCGTGTTCGTGTTCCATGCCAAACAGGCCGCCTGCAGATTCAGTGCTGATGCGACCACAGTACAGGTGTATCAGTTCCGTGCTTCCGCCGGGGGACACCAGATAGTCGCAGATCTTCTCCAGCGGTTTGAACGTCAGGCCGGCCTCTTCCTGGCCTTCCCGCTGGGCCACTTCTTCTGGCGACTCGCCGTCTTCGTTCATGCCGGCGACGAGCTCCAGCAACCAGGGGGACTGGTCGCGGCCGAGGGCACCAAGGCGGAACTGTTCCAGAAGGACGACTTCATCCCGGTTGGGGTCGTAGGGTAATACGCAGGTAGCGTCGCCGCGGATGAAGAGTTCGCGGGTGAAGGTGGGCATTTCCCTGCCGTCGAAGCGCGGGTGGGTCAGCCAGAGCTTGTCCATACGGAAGAAGCCCTGGAACACGGTTTCGCGTTTTTCGATTTTTACGTCGCTGTCTTTGAACTGGAAGGGTTCGGTCATTACAGGTTTCAGGTCCGTTTTTGAGAACGATTCTGAACGATAGCCCTAGTTTCAGCTTGGGTGCAAGCCCTGTGCATGGACTTCTCTGCATCCGGACGTTGGTGCAAGACAGTCATAGGGGCCTCCCTCCCAAAACACGCTCAAGCCCCTCCATGGGGCGCTTGGGCTCCGCCATCCATGGCTCCGCACAGTTTTGGGAGGGAGGCCCCTATGACTGTCCCGGAAATAAATGCGGGCCGCCACGTGGTAGGTCGGATTTACCGAGCGATTGTGGCAAAGCCTGATTGAGCCAGGGTGGTGGCCCCTTTCAGAAACGTGCGGAGCCAGGGATGGGGGAGCCCGAGACGCACAGGG
Organism: Marinobacter sp.; assembly: GCA_033721715.1. Lineage (GTDB taxonomy): Bacteria > Pseudomonadota > Gammaproteobacteria > Pseudomonadales > Oleiphilaceae > Marinobacter. The sequence continues at coordinate 6,143 of JAWWAM010000086.1, read as the reverse complement.
ACGTCTCGAGTCGTTTTCTGAACGGGGCCACCACCCTGGCTCACACTCCGAACCAAGCAGTCCTACAAAAGGTCAGACCTTGTCATAAAGCTTGGACCCAGCCCTCACAAACTCCCGGGATTTCTCCTTCATACCGGCATCCACCGCCGAAACCTCATCAAGGCCGTGCTCCTTGGCATACTCCCGCACCTCCTGGGAAATCTGCATGGAGCAGAACTTCGGGCCACACATGGAGCAGAAGTGCGCCACCTTGGCAGAGTCCTTCGGCAGGGTTTCGTCGTGGAAGGCACGAGCGGTGTCGGGATCCAGGCCGAGGTTGAACTGGTCTTCCCAGCGGAACTCGAAACGCGCCTTAGAAAGGGCGTTATCACGGATCTGGGCGCCTGGGTGGCCTTTTGCCAGGTCGGCGGCGTGAGCTGCAATCTTGTAGGTGATGATGCCGGTTTTCACATCGTCCTTGTTAGGCAGGCCCAGGTGTTCTTTCGGGGTGACGTAGCAGAGCATGGCGCAGCCGTACCAACCGATCATCGCGGCGCCAATGCCCGAGGTGATGTGGTCATAGCCGGGGGCGATGTCAGTGGTCAGCGGGCCGAGGGTATAGAACGGGGCTTCGTCGCAGCATTCCAGTTGCTTGTCCATGTTCTCCTTGATCAACTGCATCGGCACGTGACCCGGGCCTTCGATCATTACCTGCACATCGTGCTTCCAGGCGATCTTGGTAAGTTCACCCAGGGTTTCCAATTCGCCGAACTGGGCTTCGTCGTTGGCGTCGGCAATGGAACCCGGGCGCAGGCCGTCGCCGAGGCTGAAGGACACGTCGTAGGCTTTCATGATTTCGCAGATGTCTTCGAAGTGCTCGTACAGGAAGCTCTCCTGATGGTGAGCCAGGCACCATTTGGCCATGATGGAGCCGCCGCGGGACACAATACCGGTGGTGCGCTTGGCAGTCATGGGCACATGGTGCAGACGTACGCCTGCGTGAATGGTGAAGTAATCCACACCCTGCTCTGCCTGCTCAATGAGCGTATCGCGGAAAATCTCCCAGGTCAGGTCTTCCGCTACACCACCGACCTTCTCAAGGGCCTGGTAAATGGGCACTGTGCCAATGGGAACTGGCGAATTGCGGATAATCCATTCGCGGGTTTCGTGGATGTTCTTGCCGGTGGACAAATCCATGATGGTGTCAGAACCCCAACGAGTACCCCAGGTCAGCTTTTCCACTTCCTCTTCTATGGAAGAGCTCACCGCCGAGTTGCCGATATTGCCATTAATCTTCACCAGAAAGTTGCGGCCGATGATCATCGGTTCGGTTTCCGGGTGGTTGATGTTGGCAGGAATGATCGCCCGGCCACGGGCGACTTCGTCCCTGACAAATTCCGGCGTAATCTCCTGTGGCAAAGACGCACCAAAAGACTGCCCCGGATGCTGATCCTTCAGGAGTCCTTGCTCCCGCGCTTCCTGAAGCTTCATATTCTCGCGGATGGCAATGAATTCCATCTCGGGGGTGATGATGCCCTGGCGGGCATAATGCATCTGGCTGACGTTCTTGCCAGGCTTGGCCCGCAAGGGTTTACGTTCGTCCATAAAACGAAGCGGGTCCAGCAACGGATCCTTCATACGACGGCGGGTAAACTCGGAGGTATAATCCGCCAGCTGCTCCACATCGCCGCGCTCTTCTATCCAGGCAGAGCGAATGGGCTTGAGACCTTTGCGAAGGTCAATGGTGGCCTCCGGGTCGCTGTACGGACCAGAGGTGTCATACACGGCAACGGGTGCGTTTTTTTCCCCGCCCATATCCGTCGGCGTGTCTCCCACGGTTATTTCTCTCATGGGCACCCGCAGATCGGGTCGGCTACCCTGTACGTAGATCTTTCGGGATTGGGGCAGCGGTTTGATGGCTGCAGAATCAACTTTGGCTGAATCGCTGAGATAGGAAGGTATTGTTGTCATCTTGCGTCCCCGGGGTTGGGTAAGAAACGGGTCGCGTATGACGGAGCAGTGACCACAGAAAAAATCTGTGTCTTTGCAGCATATTGTCTTAAATCCCTACGCCGGTATTATCCGGATCAGGTTGCGGGTTCTGCATGGCAATCTCAGCCGGCGGTCAGATACTCTGACGCCAGCACCCCGTCAAGACGCGAATTCGATGTAAATGACACTTAAAACGTGTGTCGTTTGCAAGTGTAGAGCTCAGGCCGTTTATTGTCCATAATGACGGGCCTGAACCGCTCAACGGCTATCTGAACATACGTGACCCGGCATATGCCACCGCGCTGAGTGATCCAATAACAGGAGAAATCATGAAGAAACGACTGCTTTCCGGGCTGATTGGACTGCTGGCAGCCCAGCCTGCACTTTCCATGGATCTGGTTGAGACGTACGAGAAAGCACTCTCCTATGATTCCGGCATTGCTTCCGCCCGCGCCAGCTTCGAGGCACAACAGGCCGCCAGTGACGTTAGCCGTAGCAACCTGCTTCCCCAGATTGGCGCATTTGGCGATGTCAGCCATACGGATGTCGATGGCCCCAATCAGGACGCCGCGTATGAAACCTACGCTTTCGGCGTGGAACTGACCCAGCCCCTGTTCCGGGCCGATGCCTGGTTCAACTACGATGCCAGCAAATTCCAGACTGAATCAGCCCAGGCGGAATACAACCTTGCCCAACAACAGCTGATTCTGGATGTGGCCACGGCCTACTTTAACGTTCTGCGCGCAGCAGACACCCTGACCACGGCCAGAGCAACTGAAGCAGCTATACAACGGCAGTATGAACAGGCCCAGGAGCGCTTCGATGTTGGCCTGATTGCCATCACGGAAGTCTACGAGGCCCGTGCCAGCTACGATGACAGCAAAAGCCAGCGCATTGCCGCAGAAAGCGAACTGGACATCGCCCGCGAGCAACTGGCCCGGCTGACCGGGGAATACACCGAAGAACTGAACAACCTGCGACGGAACTTTCCACTTGGTCGTCCGGACCCCATGGATCCGTCAGCGTGGGAGAACACCGCGCTTGATCAGAACTGGCAGATCCAGGCCGCGATGTACGATCTGAACACCAATGAAGCGAACCTGAAAAGCGCTAAATCCGGACATCTGCCAACGCTGGATCTGAATGCGTCCTATGGCAAGACAAATATTGAAGGCCTGGAAGACCCGACGTTTGCTCAGAGCCAGCGCGACGGAACCACAACAGAAGGCCGGATTGGCCTCCGATTGAATGTTCCGCTGTACATGGGTGGCGGCATACAGGCTGGCGTTCGCCAACAACGGTCACTGGTAGATGTTGCGGAGCAGACTCTGGAGACGGTTCGGCGCGATGTTCGGGTAAATACCCGCAGCCTGTTCCGTACGGTAAACACCAATATCGAATCTGCGTCTGCCCTGGAGCAGACCATTATCTCCCGCCGCAGCGCTCTGGATGCGACACGCGCCGGTTATGATGTCGGCACCCGCAATATTGTGGAAGTGCTGGACGCGGAGCGTAACTATTACGTGGCGCTGCGCGACTTCGCCAATGCCCGCTACGATTACGTGATCAACACCCTGAACCTGAAGCAGGCGTCCGGCACCCTGAGCCCTCAGGACCTGGTAGCCCTGAACAATTGGCTCAGCGCCTCGGCTCCAGGCATCGAAGCCCTGGCCGAAGAAGAAGAAACCATAGACGACCCGATGCAATAAGCCTCAGACAGGATGGGCGGGCCCGGGAGCCCGCCCTAGATCCGCTCGACAATTCCGTCGACTACCTTCTCCAGCGCGCCCCGGTTAGCGTTTACCACGGCCAACGCGTTACGCCCGGCGTTCTCGGCGGCTGGCTTGTCCGCAATCAGCTGCAACACACACTGTGCCAATGCCTCTGAGGATGGGGTTATGTAAAGCCCAGCTCCCGCCTCAAGACGGTTGTAGATGGTTTCAAAGTTAAAAATATGGGGGCCGGAGAGCACCGGCATACCCCAGGCTGCGGGTTCCAGCGGATTATGACCGCCACGCTCGATCAATGACCCACCCACAAATGCTATATCACAGGCACCGTAAAGCATGAGCAACTCGCCCATGGTGTCTCCAACATACACCTGACACGAATTCTCATCACTTTCGCCTCCATTTCCTGACGCAGAACGGCGCTGCACCGCCAGCCCCATAGAGTGTGCGAGCTCAGCTACATCATCAAACCGTTCCGGATGTCTGGGCACAATCACCAGTAATGCGTCGGGATACAGGGTCATTATCTGTTGGTGAGCTTCCATAATCTGACGATCTTCGCCCTCGTGGGTACTGGCCGCAATCCAGACAGGGCGGGCCCGGCCAAGCCGGTGCCTCAGCCCGGATGACAGGGAGCGGAGCTCGTCCGAGATCTCCACATCAAACTTGATACTGCCGGTGACCGATACAGAATCCGGCCTGGCCCCTATGCGCAGGAATCGCCCGGCGTCTTCATCAGCCTGGGCGGCGATCCAGCTGATACTGAGGAGCAACGGCTTCACCAGGGAAGCCACACGTTCGTACCCCTGAGCAGAACGGGCAGAAAGCCGGGCGTTAATCAGAAAAATGGGGACATCGCGCTGCTTGCTCAGCGAAATCATGTTGGGCCAGAGTTCCGTCTCCATGATCACCAATGCCCGGGGGCGGACCCGGTCCACAAACCGGCGCACGGCACCCGGCGTATCATAGGGGGAAAAGGCATAACGCACCTGATCGCCGAACAATGCCTTTGCCCTGGCGGAGCCTGTGGGGGTCATGGCCGTCATCAACACGGGGATATCCGGATTACGGCGCAGCAAAGCCCTTACAAGAGGGGCCGCAGCGATGGTTTCCCCCACGGAGACCGCGTGGACCCAGATCACAGGCTCATCGGACGCCTCCACGTAACCCAGGCGCTCCTGCCAGCGCACGAACGCTTCAGGATTGGTTCGCCCGATCCACCACAGGCGCAGCAGCACAAATGGCAGCGCAATGCGAAAGAACAGGGAGTACAAAAAGTGAAGCATACTAACTCCGGGCCGGGTCGGTGCGGCCGTCATTCTACATAAAGCCAATGCCAGAGTCTGCGGCGCAGAATCCATCGTTTTCCGCAAGTTGCGGAGATTGCTGCTTTAGCGGATGAGAGTCGTGCTGCTAAACTCCTGTTCTTGTTACCGGAACACCATCAGGCTGCGAAACAAGTGACCAAACGCAAACAGAAATCCCGCGACACCCGCTATTCCAGCTACCTCCATCCACGCTGGTGGCCCACCTGGATGGGTATTGCTCTGATGTGGCTGGCCGCCCGGCTCCCCCTGAGACTCCAGTGGTGGCTGGGCAAACGTATTGGTGACCTTGCCTATCGCTTTGCGGCCCGGCGGCGCCATATTACGGAGGTCAATATACGTCTGTGCTTCCCTGAGCTGTCTGAGCAGGAACAACAGGCGCTGGTAAAAAAGTCCTTCAAAGCCAACGGCATCGGCGTGATGGAGATTGGGTTGGCCTGGTTTCGTAATCCCACCTCTTTCATTCCCATCACCCGAGTACACGGGCTTGAGCATGTGAATGATGCCCTGGCGAAAGGAAAGGGCATCCTTCTTCTGGGCGGTCATTACAGCACTCTGGACCTGGGCGGCACTCTGGTTACGGAATTCATTGAGGCCGATGTGATGCAGCGAGACCACAACAACCCACTGATGAACGCCGTAATGACCCGCGCCAGAGAGCGCCGCTACGGCGTGGCGCTGGACAGCAGAAATCTGCGGGGGTTACTCAAACAGCTCAAAAACAATCGTATCGTCTGGTACGCGACGGATCAGGATTATGGCCGCAAAGGCATCGTGTTTGCGCCGTTTTTCGGGGTGCCTGCCGGCACCATTACCGCTACCTCGCGGATAGCCGACCGCAGTGGGTGTGCCGTTGTGCCATTCAGCCATTTCCGCCGGGAACATGAACCCGGGTACGACATCTACTTTCATCCCCCGCTGGAGAACTTCCCTTCCGGAGACGACATGGCGGACGCTACGCTGGTCAACAACACCATTGAAAATGAGATCCGTCGGCACCCCGACCAATACCTCTGGATGCACCGACGCTTCAAAACCCGGCCTTCAAAGGAAGACCCGGATCTCTACAAGGAAGGAAACTGAATGCATTCTCTAATGAACCATGGACGGCAACTGC
>JAWWAM010000085.1:0-9089 GCA_033721715.1 Marinobacter sp. | reverse complement strand
CCCGCCCCCATTCGCACCCTGCTGACATCGCCGGAACAATCCCTCCTGCTCTGATCTGTTATCATCCCTGCAGATTCCGCAACACGACCTCCAAACAGGAGCAGACATGAGCCGCACCGTATTCTGTCGCAAATACCAGGAAGAACTCGAAGGCCTGGACTTCCCACCCATGCCGGGCAAGAAAGGCGAAGACATCTACGAGAACGTCAGCAAGAAAGCCTGGGAAGAATGGCAGGCCCAGCAGACCATGCTGATCAACGAAAAGCACCTGAGCTTGATGGACCCCAATACCCGCAAGTACCTGCAGGCGCAGATGGAACGCTTCTTCAACAACGAGCCGTTCGACAAGGCCGAAGGTTATGTTCCGCCGGAGAACTAGTCTCGCAACCTGTGGAAGCGCCTATTAAAATTTTCCCGGAACAGCCTTGACTCAGGCAACCTAAACCGGTTTAATAGCGCCCCGTTGCACAGCAGTACTGCAACACGCCCGGATAGCTCAGTTGGTAGAGCAGGGGATTGAAAATCCCCGTGTCGGTGGTTCGATTCCGCCTCCGGGCACCATTAAGAATTCTGACAAAGCCCGCCTCGTGCGGGTTTTGTTGTTTCTGCTATCCCGTATTATTTTTCGTCCACGGGCTTATAGGCCCGATATCCCTGCCCGCTTACCCCCTTCTTCACCGCAAAGTACTCAGACCTGTCGACCAGCAGATCAGAGAACTTCTTCGCTCCATAAGTTCTCGGGTCAAAATCCGGGCGTGTGCGCTTGAGGAATGAGCCGGCGGCAGAGAAGGTTGCCCAGCCCTGGTCGTCCTGGGTTTGCTCCCAGGCCCGTTTCAAAAGCGCTACCTCCTCAGGGACTTTTTCCTGCTTCTTCCGAGGGGTTTCAGATTTTGTGGGTTCGTCAGGCGTGGTTTCTTCCGGGTACTCCAGATTTTCAGTAAACAGAAAATCGTCGCAGGCGCTTCGGAATGAGACCGGGGTCTTTTTCTCGCCGAATCCGAATACGTATATCTCCGATTCCCGGAGCCGTGAAGCCAGTTTGGTGAAATCGCTGTCGCTGGAGACCAGGGCGAAGGCGTCAAACTTGGAGGAATAAAGCAGATCCATCGCATCGATGATCAGCGAGGCATCCGTGGCATTCTTGCCTTTGGTATAGGCAAATTGCTGGATGGGCTGGATCGCCAGCTCATTAAGAACCGTTTTCCAGTTTTTGAGGCTGTCTATGGACCAGTCACCATAGGCTCGTTTTACCACTACGTGGCCATGGGAAGACAGCTCTTCAATAATCAGGGGCAACTTTGACAGCTGGGCGTTATCGGCGTCGATTAAAACGGCGATTTTCTTGTGCTGCTCAAGGTCCTTCAATGTACTTTCCCTTTATTCTGATCAGGTACGTCAAGGACTTCCGCAAAACAACCCTTCAGGCAGCCTTGCGGAAATCCTCGATTCGTACCGTTTTATCACGCTTGCGCTTGTACTTGCTTTTATCTTCCACCACGCGCATCTGGTACTTCGGAGTTCTCAGTTCGCGCTGAACAGTGCTGTGCTGTGTGGGCTTCGCCCGTTTTTTCGCCATAATGGATATCTCCCTGGTTGGCTGGATGTTGTCAGGGAGATTATACCACTGCCCTAATTCATTACACAGGTACCCGCCCGGCGCTCAAGAATCGCCAGAGCATCCTCCAGCTTACCAATACCACTGAAACCACCGCTCTCGGCGAAGTTGCCCGCAGCAGCCATTTTGGGCCCCATGGAGCCGGCTGGCAGATACAGACTGCGGGCTTCATCGAGGGTCAGCTCACTGATGGGTGCGGCGGTATCCTTACCGAAGTCACGGTAGATGGCGTCTACGTCTGTAAGAAGCAACAGGGCATCGGCTCCCAGCTGGCGGGCCAACAGGGCGCTGGCAGCGTCTTTGTCGATCACCGCTTCTACCCCGATCATGCTGCCGTCGTCCCGGCGAAGAATGGGGATGCCGCCGCCTCCGGCGCAAATCACCACAACACCCTGCTCCAGCAGCAGTTGGAGCACCCGCATGTCGGGTATCTCCAGGGGCTTCGGCGAGGGCACTACCCGCCGCCACTTGTCGCCATCCTGGGCTATGTGCCAGCCGGCGGCTTCGGCCTTGCGCTCGGCTTCTTCCTTGTCATACACCGGCCCGACAAACTTCGTGGGTTTTCTGAAGGCGGGGTCCTCCTTGTCTACCAGTATCTGGGTAAGCAGGGTTGCCACTGGACGGTCGTGGCTCAGGGCATTTTCCAGCTCCTGCTCGATAATGTAGCCGATCATACCTTCGGTTTCCGCGCCCAGTACGTCCAGAGGGTAGGCTTCGTCCGGCTTATACGCAGCGCCCTGGAGCGCCAGCAAGCCTACCTGCGGACCATTACCATGAGTGACCACCAGCTGGTGGCCAGCGCGAACGATTCCGGCCAGTGATTCGGCGGCGATTTTCACGTTAGCGCGCTGAGCCTCGGCGGTCAGGGGCTCACCTCGCCGCAACAGGGCGTTTCCCCCGAGTGCTGCTACTACAAGCATGTCGATCTCCTCAGCTCAGCTTCCGAGAGTGGCAACTAGCACCGCCTTGATGGTGTGCATCCGGTTCTCGGCCTGGTCAAACACGATGGAAGCAGGGCTTTCAAAGACGTCCTCGGTGACTTCCATTGCGTCGATGCCGAACTCCGCCTGCATCTCCCTGCCCACGGTGGTCTCCGTGTTATGGAAGGCCGGCAGGCAATGCATGAACCTTGCCCGGGGGTTGCGGGTTTTCTCCATCAGGGAGGCGTTCACCTGATAGGGCTGCAATAGTTTGATCCGCTCCGCCCACTTCTCCTTGGCTTCGCCCATGGACACCCACACGTCGGTGTAAACAAAGTCCACCCCCGCAACGGCGGCATCAATGTCCTCGGTGATCGTGATCCGGGCACCGGTACCGGTGCCAATGGTCTGCGCTTCCTTCTGAATCGCTTCACTGGGCCAGCAGGCTTTGGGAGCACACAAGCGTACGTCCATTCCCATCTTGGCGCCGCCAATCAGCAGGCTGTCTCCCATGTTATTGGCGGCGTCGCCAATGAACACAAACGCCACATCCCGCAGTGGTTTTTCCACGTTTTCCTGCATGGTCAGGAAGTCCGCGAGAATCTGCGTGGGGTGAAATTCATTGGTAAGGCCGTTGTAAACCGGCACGCCAGCGTACTGTGCCAGCTCCTCAACTACCGCCTGGCCGAACCCCCGGTATTCGATGGCATCGTATACACGTCCCAACACCCGGGCCGTATCCTTCACTGATTCCTTATGGCCGATATGGGTGCCCGTCGGGCCCAGGTAGGTTACCCGGGCGCCCTGATCAAACGCTGCAACCTCAAACCCCACCCGGGTTCGGGTGGAGTTTTTTTCGAAGATCAGCGCTATGTCCTTGCCCTGCAACTGTGGCACTTCGGTACCAGCGTACTTGGCCGTTTTCAGGTCGGCGGAAAGTTTGAGTAAAAAGCTGATTTCCCGGGGCGTAAAGTCCCTCAGGGTCAGGAAATGCCTGTTCTTGAGATTGAAAGCCATTGCTGTGCTCCTTGCTTGTCAGACTGCGTCTCGTATTGTCGGGCAGCTCATGCAGCGCCCACCGCCGCGGCCCCTGCCCAGCTCCGCACCGGGTATGGCCAGCACCTCTATGCCGGCCGCTTCCAGGGCAGCATTGGTATCGTCGTTGCGGTCGTAACCGATAACCACGCCCGGGCTTAGTGCCAGCACATTATTGCCATCGTTCCACTGTTCCCGCTCCCGTTCGGCAGGGGTATCGCCACCCGTGGCGACTACTTCCAGGGACGGGTAGCCAAGTACATCCGCCACAACATCAAATAACGGGCGGCTGTCCTGCAAAAACGACAGGTGCTTGCCGCCTTCTCCCGGACGCAGGTCGTAGCAAACCATTTCATCGGCAACTTCCTTGAAAGTAGTCACTACATTGCCGCCACAGAAGGTAAACACCGTATCCAGATGCATGGCGGAACGGGTTTTGGGAATCTGGCAGGCGATCACCCTCTCTGCCGTGCCGTTGGCGAACAGCGCCCTGGCCAGTTGGCCGATGGCCTGCGGGGAAGATCGTTCCCCCATACCCACCAGCACGGCACCATTACCAACCGGCATGATGTCACCCCCTTCCAGGGTTGCCAGCGCGTGATCCTCAAGCGGGTCACCCCAATGCACGTTCACCTTGCCGGCGAACTTCGGGTGGAACCGGTAGATCGCGCTCATCAGCAGCGTTTCCGGTTTGCGCGCAGCCCAGTACATCGGGTTCAGGGTGACACCACCATAAATCCAGGCGCTGTTGTCCCGTGTGAACAGGAAGTTTGGCAGTGGCGGCAGCACAAACCCGTGTGGTCCCAGATGGTTACCAAAGAGCCCGGCGGGATCGAACGGCAGATCTGCCACTTCCAGGCCGCCGATGAGGAACTCTGCCAGGGTCTGGCCTGGCAGCTCGTCCATCCACGCGCGAAGATCAGACACCATACCTACCCCGATATGGTTCCAGGTGATCCTGTTATCCAGAATCCAGGCCCGCGCCTCGGGAATATCAAGGGTGTCCGCCAGCAGTTCGTTAACGTCCAGCACATCCACGCCCCAGGTGCGCATGATCCCGGCGAAGACGTCGTGGTCTTTCTGGGCCTGCTTGACCCAGAAAACATCATCAAACAGCAGTGCATCGCAGTTGGAAGGTGTCAGCCTCCGGTGGGCCAGCCCCGGGCGGCAGACAATCACCTGCCGGAGTGTGCCTGTTTCAGAGTGAACTCCCAGTGTTTGCTCAGCCATGTCGCATGCTCCTTTGCTCTGGGTTATAGAAACGCGCCGATACTGATCACCACGGTGATGAATACGGTGAGGATCAGCAACAGGGGCCAGATGAATGCCAGCCAGCGGTCATAGGAAACGCGGCCGATAGCCAGACCACCAACCACTACAGCAAAGGTCGGGTTGATCAGGTTTACCAGGCCGTTGGCTGACTGGAAGGCAGTGACCACCAGATCACGCCCCACGTTAGCAAAGTCCGCCAGCGGTGCAAGGATCGGCATCGAGAGTACAGCCAGGCCGGATGAAGACGGCACGAAGAAGCTCATACCCACTTCGATCCAGAACATCAGGTTGATAAAGGCCAGTTCCGGCAATCCACCCAGGGTGGTTTCGGCGCTGTGCAAGATAGTGTCCGCGATCATGCCCTGTTCCATGATCACCACAATGCCCCGTGCCAGACCGACCACGAGGGCCACACCCAATAAGTCCCGGGCACCATCCACAAAGCTGCTGGTCAGCTTTTTCTCACCCAGGCGGGCGATGATGCCGATAACGATGGCGGAACCGAAGAAGAGCGCCCCCATTCTGGCCATCCACCAGCCCTGTGATGAAACACCCCAGATCATCACGACGAAGGTAAGCGCGAATATGATCAGGGCGATTTTCTGGGTGCCGGTAAGCTCGAAATCTTCCAGCTCATCATGGCCCTGAAGAAAGAGTTTGCGGTGGGCATCCCGCTGTTTTGCCACCACCGACCGGGACGGATCTGCCTTCACCCGTTGGGCATAGCGCATAACGTAGGCGGCACAGATCACCAGTCCACCTAACAGAAGTACAAACCGCAGCACGATGCCGTCAGTAAAGGGAATATCCGCAGCATTGGATGCAATGACCGTAGCAAACGGGTTGATGGTGGAGCCCAACACCCCGATACCGGCGCCTACCAGAATGACGGCTACCCCGGTAACGGCGTCATACCCCGCCGAGATGATCACCGGAATCAGAATGGCGTAGAAAGCCAGGGTCTCCTCTGCCATGCCGTAGGTTGTACCCCCTAAGGCAAACAGCGTCATCAGTATCGGTATCATCCATATCTCGCGCCCTTCCAGCCTGTGCATGGCACTGCGGATGCCTGTGTCGATGGCACCGGTGGCGTTCATTACTCCAAGAAAACCACCGAGGAACAGCACGAACAGGGCCACGTCAATGGCGTTGGCCGCATAACTGTCCGGATCGTAGAAGCCTGCGGTAGGCGCCAGCATCACCTCAACAAAACCCTGGGGATTGGGATCGACAGTTTGATAGGTGCCAGGCACAGCAACTTCCCGCCCCACCTCCTCGTTCATGGAACGCTCGTACTGCCCCGCTGGAATAATCCACGTCAGCGCTGCAACCAGTATGATCAGTAGGAACAGGATGGTATAAGCGGTTGGAAATCGTGTCGCAAGGTCTTCTTCAGGATTCGAAGAGGGGAGTTTTTCATCAGTCACGTGGCGTCTCCTGTCCATTGTGGCTTGCTGATGGGGCGTCCATCGCTTCAAGTATGGACCTCAAGGCCGGAATGGAAAGTGATCAGCGTCAATTCAATATGAAGCTGACAGTGCGTCTACTACCTATCCGCATAACTCCTGAGATGGAAGGACCTATGTTTGCGTCTACTATTCTCCCGGACCAGAATGAACCTAATTATTCAATCTGCTGCCCCCGGCGACACCACACTCAAGGAACCACCATGCTTCTCTCATTTCTGGCTATAGTTGCCGGCCTTGCGTTACTGGTTTGGAGCGCCGGAAAGTTTGTAGAAGGCTCGGCAGTCACCGCCGGGCACTTCGGTATGCCGCCGCTGTTGATCGGTATGGTGGTGGTTGGCTTTGGCACTTCGGCGCCGGAGATGGTGGTGTCGGCACTGGCCGCAACCCAGGGTAATCCTGGCCTGGCACTGGGTAACGCCTACGGTTCCAACATCACCAACATTGCCCTGATCCTGGGCATTACAGCCTTGATCAGCCCGATTGCAGTTCACTCCCAGGTGATGCGCAAGGAGCTGCCGATACTTACGGTGGTAACGGCACTGGCAGCCTGGCAGGTGTGGGACGGTGAACTGACATTTTTGGATGCCCTGGTGCTGCTGGGCGTGTTTTTCCTGTTGCTGGCCTGGTCCATCCGCCAGGGCATGACTCAGAAATCCGATGCTCTGGGCGCAGAAATTGCTGATGAAATGATCCACCGGACCATGCCGCTTCGCAATGCGGTCATGTGGCTGATTGTCGGCCTTCTGGTACTGATTGTCAGTTCGCGGATTCTGGTGTGGGGCGCGGTTGAGATTGCCCATGGTTTTGGGGTGAGCGACCTGATCATTGGCCTGACCATTGTCGCGGTGGGTACCTCCCTCCCGGAGCTGGCATCGTCTGTGATCGCTGCCCGCAAGGGAGAACATGACATTGCATTGGGCAATATCCTGGGCTCCAACCTGTTCAACACCCTGGCCGTTGTGGGCATTGCGGGCACCATCAGCCCGATGGCGGTGGCTCCGGAGGTGTTCTACCGGGATATTGCGGTTATGTCTGCCCTGACGCTGTCGCTGTTCGTTCTGGGCTATGGCTTCCGAGGCCCGGGACGGATCAACCGGATTGAGGGTGGATTGCTGCTGGCCTGTTTCATTGGTTATACGGCCTACCTGATTGCAACCACCTTCCCATCATAATCCGGTGAAACCGGCCCCCGCTCAGCCCAGCACGCACTCTCTTGACAGCTTCTGGCTGACTTCCCGGCGTTGGCGCCGCAGCCGGTTGCCCTTATCGTTGGAGTAGCCGGCCCGCAATTGCTGCTGAATGCGCTCAAGCCGCTCGCGGTATCCGGCACAGCGGGCGTTTTTGCGCTTGAGCTCGCGGGCTTCCTGCTGTGCAGAGGCTTTCTGCGTGCCACCGTCATTGGCTTCCAGGCTGCGATTGACCTGGCGGTTGATGGTGCTTACCCGCTCGCCCCGGCTGATGTTCTCCCGCATGGGGATAAGCGAGGGGGCCCTGAGCTCCACCTGCTTGTGCTTGCGGTCGCTGGGCTTTATGTCGGTAAAGTGAGCAACACCCTGATCGTCGATCCAGGTGTACATTTCGGCTGTCGATACGGCCGGGCTTAAAAGCAGTAATAATACTGCGGCTTGCCTCCATGGCATCGGTGTCCACTCCCTGTGGTCGGTTTAATGGCCCGGGCATTATAGACAAAACCCCAGGCGAGTAAGAGGTGCACGCCACAGCTCAGGCGTCCAGTAATTCAATCCAGTGTTGGACCGGCACTTTTGCCCTGGTTTCCAGGTGCATCTGGCAACCGATGTTGGCAGTGACAATCCGGTCCGGGTTGTCCACGGTCAGCGCCTTGAGCTTATTGTTCAGCAAGCGCTGGCTGAGCTCGGGCTGGAGGATGGAGTAGGTTCCTGCGGAACCGCAGCACAGATGTTTCTCTCTGGTTTCCGCCAGCTCAATACCGGCCTTGCGCAGCACCTGATCTACCACACCGCTCTGCTGCATCGCGTGCTGAAGGGTGCAGGGGCAATGGAAGGCAACCTTGCCGGCCCCCTTCGGGACATTCAGTTTTTCCAGGTCCTGTTTGAGCAGGAAGGCGCCAAGATCGATGGTCATGTCGCTGACTTTCTGCGCCTTAGCGGCGTATACCGGATCATCTCGCAGCAGGTGACCATACTCCTGGACCATGGCGCCACAGCCGGAGGCGGTCATGATGATGCCTTCGGCCCCGGCATCAATAGCGGGCCACCAGGCGTCAATGTTGCGACGCATGGCGTCCAGGGCTTTTTCGTGTTCCGACAGGTGATGATTTACCGCGCCACAGCAGCCGGCTTCCGGCGCTTCCACCATGGTAATACCGAGTCGGTCGAGCACGCGGGCCGCGGCAGCGTTGGTGTTCGGGGTGGCTGAAGGCTGAACGCAACCGGCCAGTGCCAATACAACGCGGTCGTGGCTTGCCGAAGGCCATGGGCTGGCCTGTTTTCTGGGCGGCACTTTGGTCTGCAGTGCCTGCGGTAATACCGGGCGGAACAGTTGCCCCATTCTCAGCAGCAGGCCGAATAGCTGGCGGTTGGGGAGCACTCGGGCCAGTGACCAGCGAATCCAGCGTTCTTTCGGCGGCCTGGGCATTTCCTGTTCCATCAGGCCACGGCTGATGTCGATCAAACGGCCGTACTTTACACCGGAGGGGCAAGTGGTTTCGCAGCTGCGGCAGGTAAGGCAGCGGTCGAGGTGTTCGCGGGATTTTTCGGTGACTTCTTCGCCTTCCAGGAACATTTTCATCAGGTAGAT
>JAWWAM010000084.1:0-9150 GCA_033721715.1 Marinobacter sp. | reverse complement strand
CGGATGGAGTTCGTGCCCTCGCCACTGACAATGGCGCCAGTGGGATTCTCGAACGCCCCGTCAATGGTTTCCAGGTTGACTGGGAATGCCGCGACACTGGTAGCCAGAGCCAGCAACGCACTACCTGTGATTGCTTTCAAGGATAACTTCATAATCTAGCCTGCAATTTCAATTGTCTGGATTCGATACAGGGCTACCTGTAGCGGTTTCAGACACGATAAGCGAAATGCGTGCCAGATAAAAATGTCTATTTATAACAGTGTGTTAAATATTCTGCCTGGCGAGTGTGTCTAAAATGCTGACACTTCCTCCGGTTTCAGAGTGATACGCCAAGGGAGTCCAGAACCGCCTCACCAGGATAGCCATCTGCGACCAGGCCGTTGTCAGCCTGATAGTTCCGTATGGCGGACCGGGTGTTGGGACCCATAATGCCATCCGGTTCCCCGGTGTCGAAGCCTTCTTCGTTCAGCGCTTCCTGGATAGCGAGTATGTTGTCCCGGGAGAGGGCCGGGAGATCTTCCGGGGGTGGGTTCTGTAATGTTCCCGCACCGGCTATACGGTCGGCCAGGTGCCCTACAGCAATGGCATAGAATTCAGACCGGTTCCAGCCCATGATTACGCCAAAATTGTGGTAAGCCAGAAACGCCGGCCCGCGGTGGCCAGACGGGACGACCAGGGAAGCCTTGATGGGCTCCTTTGCAAGGGCGTTGCCGAAAGCATCGGTAACGCCCAACTGGCGCCATTCGTTGAGCTCAAGCCTGCGGCCGTCCGCCAGTTCGTAATCGAAATTGTCTGGCAGCAGAACCTCCCGTCCCCAGCGGTAGTCCCCGTTCCAGCCCAGGTCGTCCAGGAAGTTGCCCGCTGACATCATGGCATCCGGGAGGCTGTTCCAGAGATCCCGTTTGCCGTCACCGTCACCGTCCACGGCATGCCGGAGGAAGACGGTTGGCATGAACTGCACGTGTCCCATGGCGCCGGCCCAGGAGCCCTCCATCTGTTCCGGTTTAATGGAGCCTTCATCTATGATTTGCAGCGCGGCAATCAGTTGTTCGGTAAAGAACTTGCTGCGGCGTGGGTCACAGGCCAGTGTGGCGAGGGAGCTGGGTACCGGCATCTTGCCAAAGTAGGACCCAAAGTTGGTTTCCAGGCCCCAGAAGGCCACCAGGTAGGGGGCCGGTACGCCGGTTTCGCGGGTAACACGCTCGAGCAGTTCACGATGTTCCTGCAGCAGCTCACGCCCCATACTGACACGCTGCTCGTTTACCCGTCGGTTAAGGTAGTCGGCAAAGGTAGTGGTAAATTCCGGCTGCTGCCGGTCCAGCTCTATAACCCGCTCCAGGTACTCGGCGCTTGCCAGTACGGTGCTGGCAGTTTCCGACGACACGCCGGCCTCAATCGCCTGGCTTTCCAGCCGCTCAATGCACTGGGGAAATTCCTCCAGAGCGTCGCTGTAGGCGGCGCCGGGCAGGCTTCCGGTCAGCAATAGTCCTGCGATTGAAAGGTGGCGAATCGTCCGTTTGCCCGCAAAAGTCCCTCTGAATATGGTCGGCACGCTTAACCTCGGTCTGGAGTGGATATTACCGGCCCATGGTAGCCTGTTTTTGCTGCCCTTAAATACCGTTGTTGGCCGCTTTCGGTGACAATTCTTTAACCTGAAGTTTCCTGCGGCCATGCCTGTGTCGTCTTTTTGTAGCCTGGCTATTCCCGGGTATCGGCTTGTTCTATAGTTTGGGGATATAACGACTAACTTCTGAATAAAAAGGTCCGAATCATGGCAACGCTGAAGGCGCTGGTGGTGGATGATGCCAGTTTTGTAAGGGATCTGGTCAAACGGACAGTGCGCCAGCGCTTCCCGGTGATCGAAACTACCGACGCCCAGAACGGGCGGAGGGCCCAGTCACTGATGTCTCGTACGGTATTTGACCTGATCCTGTGTGACTGGGAAATGCCGGAGATGTCTGGCCTGGAACTGCTGCAATGGATGCGCCAGCAACCCCAGTACGAAAAAGTGCCGTTCATCATGATTACCAGTCGCGGTGACAAGGATCATGTGGTGGAGGCCGTCAAGGGCGGGGTTTCGGAGTACCTGGGCAAACCCTTCAGTCCCGAGGGCCTGAGTAACAAGATCATCAAGGTAATGGGGCGGCGGCTCAAGGATGCTATGGACCGTAGCGGCAAGAGTATGGGCGGCCCCGCCGATGCCTTCAAGGAGTCTGCCACCTTGCTGACCCAGAAGCGGGAGCCGTCCTCTCCAGCGCCGGCTCGTCCGGAAAAACCATCCACTGCCCCTGGTGCGTCGGCCCGTCCGGCCATGAGTGTGGCCTCCGTACGTTTTGCGGACAGCACCCTGCGCTCGGTGGTCAAGGACATTACGCTCACAGAAGTCCGGGTAATCGCCAAGCGGGACCAGGAATTCCCCGGAATTCTCGACCAGGCGGTGGTGGATATCGAGGTAGCTGAAGGTCAGGTGGCACGACTGAACGGTTACGTGCATCAGTTGCAGGCGGTAGAAAAGCGGCAGGACACGGATTTTGTCAGCGTAACGGTCCGCTTCGTCGACGAAGACCCGCAAAAACTGGAAGACCTGTCCCGCTTTATCGCCCGCTTCCGAAGCGGGGGCTAAGTCCGAACGGGAGAGCTTCAGGAGGCGGTTTCAGGAAGCCTTTCCGCCAGTCGCTGACGGGGGAAGTGACAGATAAACTCGCTGCCATCGCCAATACGGCTGCGTATCTCCAGCCGGCCGTCATGGTTCAGCAGAACATGTTTCACGATCGCCAGCCCCAGGCCGGTGCCGCCGGTTTCCTTGTGCCGGCTGGGGTCGGCGCGATAGAAGCGCTCGGTGAGCCGCGGGATGTGGACCGGATCAATGCCGATGCCGGTATCTTTTACAGACAGGTGCGCACCCTCACGGTCGGTGTGCCAGGTAACACTGATCTGCCCGCCCGCCGGGGTGTATTTCACCGCATTGAATATCAGGTTTGAAAACGCACTGCGTAACTGGCTCTCGTCGCCCCTGAGCAGGTGGCGTTCGGCAATGGTGATATCGAATTCATGTCCCTGCTCGCCACTGAGGGCCCTGGCGTCATGGCAGATCTGGTTGATCAGCGCCTTGACGTCCGTGACCGCATCGCTGACGGACTGTTCGCCGGTTTCAATCTTTGATAGCAGTATCAGGTCGGTAATCAGTGCTTCCATGCGAGAGGATTGCTGGGCCATGGTATTGATAGCCCGGCGCCACTTCGGGGGCAGGTCGTCGGCGTTGTCTACCAGTGTTTCCAGGTAGCCGCTGATCACGGTCAGTGGTGTTCGCATCTCGTGGGACACATTGCCGACAAAGTCCCGTCTCATTTGCTCCAACTGGTAGAGTCGGGTGACATCCTTGGCGACGATCAGGCGGTCATCATCGCCAAACAGGCTGATCTGGATCTGCAGGCGTATGTGGGGACGCGCAGGGGAGTTCAGGTCCAGCGGCTCGCGGTAGTCCCTGGAGTCGAAATAGGCCTTGAATGCGGGATTGCGGATCAGGTTATGGATGAACTGGCCCTGGTCCGAGCCGCGGCGAAATCCCAGCAGGTGTTCCGCCGAGCCGTTCCACCATTCCATGGCGCCCCGTGAATCCGTCATGATGACGCCATCACGCATCGCATTGGTGGATTCCTGAACCCGGTTTATCTGGGCGCGAAGCCTGTCCTGGGTGCGGAGGTGGGTCTGGTGGAGTTTGTGGAGGCCGTCAAAAATGTCGCCCCAGAGGCCGACACTCTGGGGAGCTTCATCGCTGCCACCAGGATTGCCGAGCCAGTGATAAAGGCGCCTGGCCTGGGCGAGGGTCCACCAGAGGTAGGCAAGCAGGCCCACGGTGAGCCCGTACAGCGGCTCGCCAAAGAAAAGTCCGATCGCCGTACAGGCGACCAGGAATGCGATGATCCACCGCACATACCTTGCCCAGTTGTGTTGCATTACTGCTGCCCCTGAGTCAGTTCCGGCCCTTGCGGGGTTTAGGGCGCCGGTTTGCGGTTATGCGGCCCTGGTAGAGAACCGGTAGCCGGTGCCCCGCACAGTCTGGATCAGGTGATCGTATTGATCACCAAGGGCCTTGCGCAGGCGGCGAATGTGCACATCAACCGTGCGTTCCTCAACATAGACGTTGCCGCCCCAGACCTGATCCAGCAGTTGGGAGCGAGTATAAACCCGTTCCTGGTGTGTCATGAAGAACTGAAGCAGTCTGTATTCGGTAGGGCCGATGTTCAGCGCGCCGGCCTCGGTGGTCACACGGTGACCTACCGGGTCCAGTGTCAGCCCGTCCACCTCGATGGGGGTTTCCACACCGGCAGGTGTGGTGCGCCTCAGTACGGCCTTGAGCCGGGCGACCAGCTCCCGGGGGGAGAAAGGCTTGGTGATGTAGTCATCGGCGCCCACTTCAAGGCCCTGGATCTTGTTGTCCTCTTCAACCTTGGCGGTAAGCATGATGATGGGAATTTCAGCGGTGGCTTCTTCTTTTTTGAGGCGACGCGCCAGTTCCACACCGCTGGTACCGGGAAGCATCCAGTCCAGCAGAATGAGATCGGGCTGTTTATCGACAATCAGGGCATGCGCTTCGCGGGCATCCGCTGCCTCAAGGTAGTCGTAGTCGGCCATTTCGAGGGCAACGGCAATCATCTCACGAATAGGCGCCTCGTCATCGACGATCAGGACAGTTTTTCCAGTCATGGGCATTAACCTGTGTCAGACCTTGTTTTGTTGCTGCCTTATTACACCCGGATAGTGTTACAAGTATATGACAGGATTTGCCTGGAACAGGATTTGTTGGCTCAGCCGATCATCAGGTCCACCAGCAGGCCGGTAAACACCGCGAAGCCTGCCCAGTTATTGTTGAGAAACGCCTTGAAGCAGCCATCCCGCTCCCGGTCACGGGCCAGGTGTTGCTGGAAAACGAACAGGCAGGCCATGGCGACAAGCCCCAGGTAGTAGAACGCGCCCAGTTCGGCTTGCTGGCCCACCAGTATCAGGATCAGTAAGACCAGCCCCTGCAGGATCGCGATAACGGCCCGGTCTGCTTCACCGAAGAGAATGGCCGTGGACTTGATGCCGATCTTGATATCGTCGTCGCGATCGACCATGGCGTACAGGGTGTCATAGGCGACGGTCCAGAGTACGTTGGCGGTAAACAACAGCCAGGCCATGCGGGTAATCTCACCGGCCTCGGCAGCCCAGGCCATGGGAATGGCCCAGGAAAAGGCTGCGCCGAGGAACAGTTGGGGCAGGTGGGTGTAGCGTTTCATGAACGGGTAAATGAACGCCAGTATCACGCCGCCGAAAGAGAGATACAGCGTCAGGGTATTGGTGAACAGCACCACCATCAGGAAGGCGATCAGGCAGATGCCGGCAAACAGCGCAACGGCTTCCCATGCTTCGATTCGACCAGACGTGAGGGGGCGGTCTTTGGTTCGTTTTACGTGGCGGTCCACTTTGCGGTCAGCAAAATCGTTAATGGCGCAGCCAGCCGCCCGCATCAGGAAAACACCGAGGGTAAACACGATAAAGTTGCCGATGCCGGGAAAGCCGTCTGCAGCCAGCCAGAGGGCCCAGTAGGTCGGCCAGAGCAGAAGCAGGCTGCCGATCGGACGGTCGAGGCGTAACAGGCGGGCGTAGTCTGCAAGGCGGGCCTGTATGTGGGTGGGCACAGCATTGGACAGCATGGGCTTGATCCGTATCGGGTGAAGAGCAAGGGACTGAGCGGGGATTATAGCCAGCGGTGGTGCCCTGGTTAAAGGCTGGGTGGCTGCCGTATCACCCGATCAGGGTCGGAAGGAAGTATTCGCCCACCAGAAGTGAATGGTTGCCACTGAAGAATCGGGACCGGCGTGCCGCCAGGGGTTGAGCATTGTTGTGCCGGTGGCACAGCCCTGTCTCGAACGGACCCCGTTGCCATTCGGGGTTGCTGAAGAGGTAAGCTCCCAGCGGTCTGCGGCCGAGATTGCGCAGGCGACGGCCGCGTCCTGCCAGCGTTGCCAGGGGAATAATGGTGCGGGCAAGTACCCAGGGCGTGTTGTCGCCGTTCAGGCAGACCTCCCGCACCCAGGCGTTCTGGCGCAGCGGGATACCGAGGGTGCGGGCTTCTTCCGCGGTGGGGCGGGCGAAGCCTTCCTGAAGAATGTCCACACGAAAGCTCTCGCGACACTGAAGTTGCAGGGCCCGGGTCAGGGAACCCTCCAGTTTCAGCCAGTGGCCAAGCGTGCCATGAACCGCCGGATTTCTCAGGCCGGCTGCTGAAAACGAGCGGTACCAGTCCGTTGGGGGGATGCCAACAGGGTTACAGTCCCTTGACGGCATAAATTCCCGGGGCGTTGCGCCAGTAGCCTTTGTAGTCCATGCCGTAGCCGAAGAGGAAGCGGTCCTCCACTTCCAGCCCGGTGAAGTCGGCCTTGAGATCCGGCCTTGCCTTGCGGTCGTGCTGTTTGTCCACCAGCACCGCCGTCAGGACCTCTTTGGCGCCATGGGCAAGACAGTAATCCGCGATGGCACAAAGCGTCGTACCTTCATCAAGAATATCGTCGACAATAAGAATGGTGCGGCCATTCATGTCGGCATCCGGCCTCAGTTTCCATTCCAGTATCCCGCCGGTCGTTTCCTGGCGATAGCGGGTGGCGTGGAGATATTCCGCCTGTACCGGGAACTTCAGTCGCGGCAACAGCTGGCCTGTGAGGATCAGGCCGCCGTTCATCACGCAGAACAGCAGGGGGTTGGTGTCTTTCAGGCGCCCGGTAATATCGTCCGCAAGGGACTGAACGGCGGCCTGTACCTGCTCTTCGCTTGCCAGGCAGTCGGCCTCGGCCATTACCTGGTTAAGTTCGGCGACGGTATCGGTCATAAAGGTCGGGTCCTGTCGTAAAACGGGGGATTATACCGGAGGAGGCGCGCCGAAGGGAGGGGGCGTTCAGGCTGCGGCAGGTCGGTAATTATGGCTATTGGCACAAAACCTGCCAAACGCCCGTCGGCGCTGGCATTGGTCAACGGGGCAGCGGTGGGTATGATGGTTGCCGGTTTGTGCGGTGCCCGGATGACACAGAAAGACTTGCGTGATTGATTGTCTGACAATTATCATCGCGCCCTGATGAGTTTCGGAGGAAGGCTATGAAGAAGTGGCAATGCGTTGTGTGCGGATTTATCTACGATGAAGCTGAAGGCTGGCCTGACGATGGCATCGCGCCCGGGACTGCCTGGGAAGATGTGCCAGAGGACTGGGAGTGCCCGGACTGCGGCGTGGGCAAGGAAGATTTTGAGATGATCGAAATCGGTTGATGATCCCGGTACAGACGACAGAGTCGGAGAGCAGGTAATGAGCACAGATGCACCCATTGTGATTGTGGGAAGCGGGTTGTCGGGTTACACCCTGGCGAAGGAAATTCGTAAACAGGACACGAATACGCCCATTGTGATGGTGACGGCGGACGATGGCTTCAGCTACTCCAAGCCCATGCTCTCAACCGGCTTTACCAAGGGTAAGGAAGCCGACGAACTGGCTCAGGCCTCGGCTGACGCCATGGTCGAGCAACTGAATCTGGAGCTGCGCACCTACACCACCGTCACTGGTATTGATCCGGATGCCCACGCATTGGTGCTGGGGGATGAGCGGCTGGTATACAGCAAACTGGTGCTGGCCTGGGGTGCGGATGTCATACGCCTGTCCATCCCTGGCGATGGGCAGGAACACGTGTTCTCGATTAACGACCTGGTGGATTACCGTGCCTTTCGTAACGCCCTGCAGGGCAAAAAGCGAGTGGCCATCATGGGGGCTGGCCTCATTGGTTGCGAGTTTGCCAATGACCTTCGCAATGGCAACTATGAGGTCGACGTGATTGCCCCTTCCGACACCCTGATGCCGGGGCTGTTGCCCTCCCCTGCGGCAGAAGCCGTTCGCAGTGGTCTTGAAGACCTGGGGGTCCGGTTCCATCTGGAAACCGTAGTGGAGCACATCGCTGACAGTGGGAAGGGCGTGGAGTTGACGCTGGCCAATGGTGAGAAACTGGATGCTGATCTGGTGATTTCCGCTGTCGGACTGCGGCCTCGCACAGAGCTGGCGGCAGCTGCAGGTCTTGAGGCCAACCGGGGGATTGTGGTGAACAGGGCGCTGGAAACATCCGCCCGGGATATTTATGCCCTGGGTGATTGCGCCGAAGTGGATGGCCACGTATTGCTCTATGTCATGCCACTGATGACCTGTGCCCGTGCCCTGGCGAAAACCCTTACAGGGGAACGAACCGAGGTGAAGTACGGCACCATGCCGGTCATGATCAAAACACCCTGTTGTCCGACGGCGGTCTGTCCGCCACCGCCAGAGGCTCCCGGAAGCTGGGAAGTGGATGCTGAAGGCCAGGACGTCCGGGCTCTGTTCAGGGGCGATTCCGGCGATGTTCTGGGTTTTGCGGTAACCGGCCGTTATGCGGTGGAGAAACAGGCCCTGTCAAAAGAAGTGCCGCCCATCCACGATTAATCAGTGGCATCGGGATTGCGAAAGTCCCCGGCTTACGGTAGAAACTCATTCGTGAGCTAACGAAATCGACAGGAGCGGGCATGCTGGAAGTAACCAGAAAACTGGTGGATCTGCTGGATCTTTCCCCCATGGGGGACGACCACTTTCAGGGGGACAGTGAAGACCTCGGCTTTCCCAATGTATTTGGGGGGCAGGTTCTGGGTCAGGCCTTGATGGCCGCCAGCCGCACTGTGGAAGGGCGCCTTCCCCATTCCCTGCATGCCTATTTCCTGCGGCCCGGCAATCACAGCATGCCCATCGACTACGAAGTGCAGCGGGTTCGTGACGGCGGTAGTTTTTCCGTACGCCGGGTAATTGCCCGCCAGGGCGGCAAGGAAATACTGACCGGCTCCATGTCATTCCAGGTCGCCGAGGAGGGGTTCGAGCACCAGTTGGACATGCCGTCTGCCCCGGATCCTGACAGCCTCAGGTCAGAACAGGACTATGGCAAGATGCTTGCGCCCCATGTACCGGAGCACCTGCGAGATACCCTGGTGCGGGATCGTCCCATTGAAATCCGGCCGGTGGATCCGGTCAATCCGTTAAAGCCCGAACCCCGTCCACCTTACAAACAAAGCTGGTTCCGCACCCAGGGGCATCTGCCGGACGACCCGGTACTG
>JAWWAM010000083.1:0-9162 GCA_033721715.1 Marinobacter sp. | reverse complement strand
GCGCCGGTGAAACCGTTGCTCTGGTTGGCCCCTCCGGGGCGGGTAAATCCACACTGTTTGACCTGCTGCTGAGATTCTACGACCCCGATGCGGGGCGGATTCTTATCGACATTACCGACAGCCGCCAGGTAGCGCTTGATGCCCTGCGACGATGCTTTGCCCTGGTGCCCCAGAATCCTGCCCTGTTCCACGGCACCATTGCCGACAACATTCGCTATGCCCGCCCGCAAGCCAGCGACGAGGCCATGGTGGAAGCCGCGCGTATTGCCCATGCCGATGAATTTATTCGCAAACTCCCAAAAGGTTATGAAACACCCCTGGGCGACACCGGACTGGGGCTTTCCGGAGGACAGAAGCAGCGGCTGGCGATTGCCCGGGCATTGCTGGCGGATGCACCTATACTGTTACTGGACGAGGCCACCAGTGCCCTGGATGCTGAAAGCGAGCATCTGATTCAGCAGGCAATGCCGGGCTTGATGTCGAACCGGACAACACTGGTTATTGCACACCGGCTGGCTACCGTGAGGCACGCCGATCGTATCATTGTACTGGATGGCGGCATTCTTCAGGATATTGGCAATCACGACGATCTGGTGGCACGCAATCCGCTGTATCGGCGCCTGGCGGAACTTCAGTTCCGGGAAGACCAGGGCAGCCGGAGTACGTAGAAACATCAGGGCCGGGTTTTCAAACCGGGCCATCATTTCGTGTATGCTGGTGGAACTAAACCGAATTCAAGGAGAGGCAAAGTGACAAACAAAGAATTGCAGGCACTCAAAGAACGTTATGTCGCGGCCGGTGCTGCCAGCCCTAACGAGCAGTTTGCCGACCATGCCACCAATGCCGAGCTCTGGGATGCAGACGGCAAGCGAATGATCGACTTCGCCGGCGGCATCGGTGTACTGAATATCGGCCATCGTCACCCCAAGGTGGTTGAGGCTGTGAAAGCCCAGCTGGACAAGCTGATGCATACCTGCCAGACGGTCATGCCCTACGAGGGCTATGTGAAGCTGGCACAGAAGCTCAGCGAAGTTGTTCCGGTGAAAGGGCACGCCAAGGTGATGCTGGCCAACTCCGGTGCAGAAGCCCTTGAGAACGCCATGAAAATCGCCCGGGCGGCCACCGGAAAAACCAACGTTATCTGCTTTGATGGTGGTTACCACGGCCGTACTTTCTACACCATGGCCATGAACGGCAAGGCAGCGCCCTACCAGACCGATTTCGGGCCGATGCCGGGAACTGTCTTTCGCGCCCCTTATCCTGTCCCGTATCACGGGGTCAGCGAAGACGAGGCGCTTCGTGGCCTGAAGATGGCTATGAAAGCCGATTCTCCTGCAAAAGACACCGCAGCCATTGTGATCGAGCCAGTATTGGGTGAGGGCGGTTTCTACGCCGCGCCGGCCAGCTTCCTGAAAGAGATTCGCAAGATCTGCGACGAGAACGGCATCCTGATGATCGCGGATGAAGTTCAGAGCGGCTTTGGCCGTACCGGCAAAATGTTTGCGATTGAACACAGCGGTGTCGAGCCGGATATCATGACCATGGCCAAGAGTATGGCCGATGGTATGCCGGTTTCCGCCATTGTAGGCACCGACACCATTATGGACTCTTCCGGTCCGAATTCGCTCGGTGGCACCTATACCGGCAGCCCCACTGCCTGTGCGGCCGCCCTGGCGGTATTCGATGTATTCAAGGAAGAGGACATTCTGGGCAAGAGCCAGCGCCTGGGCGAGAAGCTGCGCAAGCGTTTTGACCAGTGGCAGGAGCAGTTCCCCCATGTGGACAACGTGCGTAACCTCGGCCCCATGGCGGCCATTGAACTGGTGACAGACAAGACCAGCAAGGAGCCAAGAGCTGACTTCGCTGCAGCCGTCACCAAGAAAGCCAAGGAAAACGGCCTGATCCTGCTCAGTTGCGGTATGTATGGCAATACCATCCGTTTCCTGATGCCGGTAACCATCGAGGACAACATTCTCGAGGAAGGGCTGGGTATCGTTGAACAGGCGCTGAAAGAAATAGGCTAAAGGAGCTTACGGATTTCCTTCCATAGCCGACGATAGGCGTCAGCGGCAGCCGAAGACCTGTCCATCAGTTCAACCGGCTGGCCGCTTTCGCCCATCTTCTCCACAACGCTGGCATTGGGAATGACGGCGTTCATCCCGCCCTCCAGATGTTTCTTACGGTTGATGACCATTTCCCGATGCAGGTTCTTGCGCCGATCCACCATGGAAAAGAACGGGTGCAGGCGGCCTGGTTTGAGCTTTTTATCCCTCGCGAAGTCCTGCAGTTGGTGCCAGCTATTCAGTGCCAGCCAGGTGGGCACCACCGGCACAAACACACCATCGGCGGTTTTCAGTACCTGCTCTGATAATCGCGACATGGAAGGCGGGCAATCCAGCACCACCAGGCTGGTTTCCTCCGACAACGGCGCCAGCCAGTTCTTGAGGGTATTATTGCTGTCGTCCTTGTCCAGGCGGACATCAAGGTTGCGGAAGCTGTTGTGAGCAGGGATGAAATCCAGGTCGGGGTAGGCACTGGGACGAATGAACTTGCCTATCGGTGTCTTGCCGTCCATCAGTGCGGCCAGCTTCCGGCCCTTGATCTCGTCCGTACCCGCCAGATACCAACTTGCTGCCCCCTGGGGGTCCAGATCCCACAACAGGGTACTGATACCAGCCTGGCTCGCCAGGTAGGCGATATTCACAGCCGCTGCGGTTTTACCCACACCACCTTTGAGGCTGTAAAACGCGATGATCTTCATGCTTCCTCCTGAAGCCCTTACGGGATACCGGCTGCCAGCTTAACCGATCCTGCTTGTGAGCGTGTTTCAGTTATATGACACATCGCTATACCCGACACGAAATTCTTGCCTCATCCCCCTGACTACTCCCCGTTAACTGCGCATAAGGATGTTTTGGCTAACGGGTGAACACTTCATGTTGATTATGGGCATCTGCATATGGCGTCTCCCGACGACATGGGCAGTCGGATGGTCTCCACAACAAATACAAGCAGGAGCACATTATGATCTCTATTCCACGTCTGGTGACCGGTGTCAGCCTCGGCCTGACGCTTGCGTTGCCCTTTAACACCGCTCAGGCCGGCACCTTTGTCCATCTGTTTGAATGGAAATGGAACGATGTTGCTACCGAATGTGAGCAGTTCCTTGGCCCCAAGGGATACAGCGCCGTACAGGTATCCCCACCGCAGGAACACATTCAGGGCGATGCCTGGTGGACCCGATACCAGCCGGTCAGCTATCAACTTCAAAGTCGCAGCGGCAACGCCAGCCAGTTTGCCGATATGGTATCCCGTTGCAATGCCGTCGGGGTGGACGTCTACGTCGATGCCGTCATCAACCACACAGCCAATGGTACCGGCACCGGTACTGCAGGCTCCGGTTATAACAGCAACACGCTGATCTATCCGGCATACAGCAGCAATGACTTTCATGACGAATGCAGTATCGACAGCTCGGACTACAGCTCAGATGCCTGGCGCGTCCGCAATTGTCGCCTGGTGGGTCTGCCGGATCTCGATACCGGAAGCACTTACGTGCGTAACACTCTGGCCGGCTATCTGAACCAGCTTACGTCACTTGGGGTAAAAGGTATTCGTGTGGATGCCGCCAAGCATATGTCGCCGGAGGATATTGGCGCTATCGTCAATCAGGTAACTGAGCCTCTGTATGTGTTCCAGGAAGTGATTGACCTGGGGGGAGAGGCAGTCAGCGCAAATGAATACACCAACACTTCGGATGTGACCGAATTCCGCTACAGCGCTTCTATTGGCAATGTCTTCAAGAATCAGAGGCTGGCCGACCTGAATGCGTTTGGCGAGAGTTGGGGTTTTCTCGCCGGCGGGGATGCCGTCGTCTTTACCGATAACCACGACAACCAGCGAGGCCACGGCGCCGGTGGCAGCAATGTCCTGACGTACAAGAACGGAGATCTCTACAACCTGGCAAACGTGTTCATGCTGGCATGGCCTTATGGTTACCCCAAGGTGATGTCCAGTTACGCATTCTCTGACAGTGAACAGGGGCCCCCGGCCCAGGCCGTCTACCAGAATGGCTCGGCACAGTGTGGTTCCGCCTGGGTGTGCGAACACCGCTGGGACTCCATTGCCAACATGGTGGGCTTCCGGGCCGAAACCGACGGGCTGGGTGTGAATAACTGGTGGGACAATGGCAATAACCAGATCGCCTTCAGCCGCGGTAATGCCGGTTTCGTCGCGATCAACCGTGAAGGCAACAGCCTCTCCCGCAACTTCAGTACCACTCTGGCCGATGGCAACTACCGGAATGTTGCCGGCGATGGCGCCTGCGTCACTGTCCAGAACGGGCAGGTGTCTCTGACCGTCCCTGCGATGCAAGCTGCGGCTCTGCACACGGGGGAACCATGCGATACCGACCCCGAGCCGCCGGTAGAAAACTCTGCTTCCGTGACTTTCCAGTGCCAGAATGGCGCGACGGAGTGGGGGCAGAGCGTGTATATCACCGGCGACAATAGTGCCATTGGCAGCTGGTCAGCAGCCGACGCACTCAAACTGGACCCGACCGCCTACCCGAGCTGGAGCGGTACCTTTGATATGCCGGCTAACACCAGCATGGAGTGGAAATGCATCAAACGCAGCGAAACCGACCCCACCGCCCAGCTGGAATGGCAAGCCGGCTCCAATAACCAGCTTCAGACCGGAAACGCGGGCTCCACCAGCGCTACCTCCGGCTCTTTCTGAAGCCTGATTTCCGCTGAGCACCTTCCAGCCTGTCCGCAAGGGCAGGCTGGTTCGACTATCCTTCGGTTAGTGGTGATTTCATCGTATACTGCCTGAAGATCTTTTCGGTATGCTGGGACGCAACCAGCATCACTTCCCGAACCATCAGGCTGATTTATGACCTCCCCGGAAACCCCTTCAAGACCGACACACAAACCCAGGCCCTGGATAGACCTGCTTGTCAGCATCGTCATTCCTTCCGTTATTCTGATGAAGCTCAGCGGTGATGAATATCTGGGCAGTGTGATGGCCCTGATCATCGGGCTTGCGTTCCCGCTGAGTTGGGGATTGTTCGAGCTCGTGCGCTACCGCAAGTACAACTTTATTGCGGTGCTGGGTATTATCAGCGTGGGCCTCACCGGCGGTATAGGGCTGATGGAGCTCGACGCAGGCTGGCTGGCCATCAAGGAGGCCGCCGTTCCAGCGGTGATTGGCCTCGCGGTATTGATATCCACTCGTACCAGATACCCGTTGGTCAAAACGCTGCTCTACAACCCAAGCGTACTGGATGTGGAAAAAATCCAGAAGGTACTTAAAGAGAGGGGCAGTGAGGCTGAGTTCGAGGCGCGGTTACTGAAGGCCAGCTACTTCTTCAGCCTGACCTTTCTGTTCTCATCCATCATGAACTTCGTGCTGGCCAAGTGGATTGTCACCAGTCCGTCCGGCACCCAGGCCTTCAATGAGGAACTGGGGCGAATGACACTGGTGAGTTACCCAATGATCGCGATCCCGTCGATGGTCATGATGATTGCCATCTTCTATTATTTGTGGCGTTCCATTCGCCGGCTCACCGGCTATACCCTTGAAGAAGTCATGGCACCGCACCTGGCAGCCCAACATGAAAAGAAATCGTCAGACTCCGCATCCGGCCAACAGGATCCGTAAATTCAGGTTTCCACAAGTTTTTGATTTTAAATAAAAAAAGGCGGCCAAATGGCCGCCTTTTTTGTGACCCGGCGAAACAGTACCGGGCACGCCTCGATTATCCTTCCACTGTACCCTTAGATATCCAGGTTGGTCACCTCCAGGGCGTTGTTCTGGATGAACAACCGGCGCGGCTCCACATCGTCCCCCATCAGGGTGGTGAAAATCTGGTCGGCCGCGAAGGCATCCTCGATTGTCACTTTCATCATGCGACGTGTTTCCGGATCCATCGTGGTTTCCCACAGCTGCTCGGGGTTCATCTCGCCCAGCCCCTTGTAGCGCTGGATGTTCAGGCCACGCTGGGCTTCCTTCATTAACCACTCCAGAGCACCTGCGAAAGACAGAACTGCCTGCTTGCGCTCGCCGCGCTGAATATAGGCGCCGTCTTCGATCAGGCCGTCCAGGGTTTCGCCCATCCGCGCGATGGCGGCATAGGAGGACGAATCAAAAAATTCGTGGCTGAAAACGTGGTTATGGGGAATACCATGAACGTAAATCACCACCTTCGGCAGGTAAAGATTACGTTCGGTATCTTTCTCCACGGAGAAGGTGTACTTGGTACCGGTGCGGGTATCCAGTTGCAAGCCATCACCCAGACGGGCTACCCAGCGTGCCACTGCTTCTTCATTCTTCAGGTCTTCCGGCTTCAGAGTCACATTATCCAGCATCTGCTGAAGCACCTTGGCAGGATAGGCCCGGGAGAGACGATCAATCATTGCCATCACCGCCTGGTAATCCTTGACCATGGTCTCCAGAGCGGAATCTTTAATGGCGGGTGCCTCTGGGTTAACATACAACTGGGCACCTTCCAGAGCGGTCTGGGTAAGGTAGGCTTCCTTGGCTTTCTCGTCTTTCAGGTATTGTTCCTGCTTGCCACGTTTGACCTTGTAGAGGGGAGGCATGGCAATGAACACGTGGCCACGTTCGATGATCTCGCGCATCTGGCGGAACAGGAACGTAAGCAGCAGGGTGCGGATGTGTGAACCATCCACATCCGCATCGGTCATGATGATCAGGGAGTGGTAACGGAGCTTCTCGGGATTGAACTCTTCCCGCCCGATACCACAGCCCAGGGCAGTGATCAGAGTGCCCACTTCCGCCGAAGACAGCATCTTGTCAAAACGTGCTTTCTCAACGTTCAGGATCTTACCTTTAAGGGGCAGGATTGCCTGGGTTTTACGGTCGCGACCCTGTTTGGCGCTGCCGCCGGCAGAGTCACCCTCCACTATGAACAGTTCGGAGAGGGCCGGATCCTTTTCCTGGCAGTCTGCCAGTTTGCCGGGCAGGCCGGCGATATCCAGGGCACCCTTGCGACGGGTCATGTCTCTGGCCTTGCGGGCAGCTTCACGGGCGCGGGCGGCTTCGATCATCTTGTTAACGATCAGCTTGGCTTCGTTAGGCTGCTCCTGCAGGAAGTCAGCAAACGACTGGTAAAGTTCCTGCTCAACCGCTGTCTTCACTTCCGAGGAGACCAGTTTGTCCTTGGTCTGCGACGAGAACTTCGGATCCGGCACTTTCACGCTGATAATCGCCGTCAGGCCTTCACGGGCGTCATCACCGGAAGTGCTTACCTTGGCCTTTTTACCCAGACCTTCATGCTCGATGTAATTGTTCAGCGAGCGGGTAAGGGCAGCCCGGAAGCCCGCCAGGTGGGTGCCGCCGTCCCGTTGGGGAATATTGTTGGTGAACGTGTAGATGTTCTCCTGAAAGGCATCATTCCACTGCATGGCAACTTCAACCGAGATGCCGTCTTCGCGCTCTTTTATAAAGTGGAAGACCCGGTTGATGGGGGTCTTATTGGAGTTCAGGTGCTCCACAAACGCACGCAGCCCCCCCTCATATTCGAACACTTCCTCTTTGCCGGAACGTTCGTCCTGCAGACGGATACGTACGCCGCTGTTCAGAAACGCCAGCTCCCGCAGCCGCTTGGCCAGGATATCCCAATGGAACTCGATGCTTGTGA
Organism: Marinobacter sp.; assembly: GCA_033721715.1. Classification (GTDB taxonomy): domain Bacteria; phylum Pseudomonadota; class Gammaproteobacteria; order Pseudomonadales; family Oleiphilaceae; genus Marinobacter. The sequence continues at coordinate 1,499 of JAWWAM010000083.1, read as the reverse complement.
AGGTTTCAGGCGAGGGAATAAAGTGGACCTTGGTGCCGCTGGCATCAGTATCACCGACAACGCCCAGAGGTGCCTTCGGTACACCACCGTTGTATACCTGTTCATACACCTTGCCATCCCGGCGGATTGTCAGGGTAAGTGAAGAGGACAGGGCGTTTACAACGGAAACCCCAACACCGTGCAGGCCACCAGAGACCTTGTAGCTGTTGTCGTCGAACTTACCCCCGGCATGGAGCACGGTCATGATAACTTCTGCGGCAGACACTCCCTCTTCCTCATGAAGGTCAACCGGGATACCACGTCCATTATCCTTTACCGTCACTGATTCATCCGGATGAATGATCACCCCGATTTCAGAACAGTGCCCGGCCAGCGCTTCGTCAATGGAATTATCTACCAACTCAAAGACCATGTGGTGCAGACCGGTGCCATCATCGGTATCACCAATGTACATCCCGGGCCGTTTCCGCACCGCATCCAATCCTTTCAATACCTTGATACTGGAGGAATTGTAGTTCGATTCGCTCATTTGGGCACTCCTGAAGGGTGATTTCCCGGCCCGAAGCCATTGCCTCTGCTGCAGAGGAATGAAGATGGTTCATCCGGGCCTTATTCTATTCTTCCGTCAAATTTCCATGTTCCACGTGGAACAATCTGTATTCCGGCATGGTGTTCTGCCAAAGCTCTTCAGGTCTGGGGGGCTCTATTGATGTCAAAAACACCTGACAGCGTAATTCGTAGAGTTTCTGGGCGAGCATGGCCCGGTGTCCCACATCCAGTTCCGCGTTAATATCATCCAGCAGAAAGGTGACCTGCTTAGCCAGATCACTCAGCATCATACCCTGAGCAATCTTCATCAATATAACCAGCGTTTTCTGTTGACCGCGGGAAAACGTCTCCGACACCGGCCGCCCCTGAAAACGCAGCCGTATGTCGGCGCGGTTGGGACCATACAAGGTATGGCCCATTTTCCGTTCCTGTTCCCGATGTGTTTTCAACACGTCAGACAGAGATTGGGAGGTATCCCAGCCCGCGTAAAAATCGAGCTTGAGCCCATCTACCCAGGGCGCGTCGATCTCGCCGAGCAAGCTATCGAAGGCCGTGGTGAACAAACGGAAAGTCTCTTTCCGTGCTTTTGTCAGACGCTCTGCCAACTCCGTGTACTGTGAGTCCCAGACCTTCATCAGAGCATCGTCTATTCTACCAGTTCTGAGGATTTGATTCCGCTGTGATGTCACTCTTTGACACTGCTGCCAGATCGATGCAAAGGAAGGTTCCACGTGGAACACTGCCCAATCCAGAAATTGACGCCGTTTGCCGGGACCCCCAGCAACAATATCAAATACTCCGGGGTCGATAACCGACACAGGGAGATGCAAAGCCAGCGATGAGAGATTTCGTACTGCTTCACCATCCACACGAAGCGTCGTTTCCTTCGCCAGGACGTCCCGGGATATTCCTACGCGGTGGTTGAGTTCTCCGGGCCCAGCACCCTTATC
>JAWWAM010000082.1:0-9187 GCA_033721715.1 Marinobacter sp. | reverse complement strand
TGACAGCGCACCCGGACAGGGACAGGAGGGTCAGAACAGAAACATACCAACGATACATCGAAACCTTTTAGCCGTTCACGGCAACGGAGCATCCGGTCTCATATGGAAGAGCACTGACTGAATGGTTTCCCTGTGCTTATTTACCTATACAAAAGCTACTGAAGATCTTACCAAGCAACTCATCCGGTGTCATTGCACCCGTAATTTCTCCCAGGGCATCCTGCGCAGCACGCAGATCCTCGGCGAGTAATTCGCCGGCGCCGAAACCCTGTAATTGCTCTTCGCCCTGGCGCATGAACTCCTGTGCCCTTTCCAGGGCATCCAGATGACGACGCCTGGCGATAAAGCCCCCTTCGGTCGTACTGGCAAATCCCATGCACTGTTTCAGGTGATCCCTCAGAACTTCAAGCCCATCTGCGGATCGGGCTGCGATACGGATGACCGGCGCCGGCCCTCCGCCTGACTGTTCAATACCAACGGGTTCACCGGTCAGATCCACTTTGTTACGGATAACCGTAAGAGGGGCACCCTGAGGTAGTTGATCAATAAAATCCGGCCACAATCGGTGAGGTTCAGTTTCCGGCGTCGTAGTCGCATCCACCATCAGCAGGATACGGTCGGCCTGGCGGATTTCTTCCCAGGCGCGGGCAATGCCGATCTGTTCAACCTCGTCCGGGCTGTCTCTCAATCCGGCCGTATCAATAATATGCAGGGGCATGCCATCAATATGTATATGTTCCCGCAACACGTCCCGTGTAGTGCCTTCAACGGCGGTTACAATGGCGGCTTCACGTCCCGCAAGCGCATTGAGCAGGCTGGACTTGCCGGCGTTGGGGCGGCCAGCTATCACCACTTTCATACCGTCCCTGAGAATCGTCCCTTGCTGGGCCTCAGCAAGAATCACGTCCAGATCCAGCATGATGCTCTGCAGGTCATTGGCGACTTTACCGTCGGCCAGGAAATCGATCTCCTCTTCAGGGAAATCAATGGCGGCTTCCACATAGATACGAAGATGAGTAACCGCCTCCACCAAGGCATCAATTCTACGGGAAAACACCCCCTGCAATGACCTCACAGCGCAGCGCGCTGCCTGTTCTGAACTGCTCTCAATCAGATCAGCAATTGCTTCCGCCTGGGTCAGATCAAGTTTGTCATTAAGAAATGCCCGTTCGGAAAACTCGCCGGGCCGGGCCAGGCGGGCGCCCAGTTCACAGACGGTTCTCAATAACAGGTCCAGGATAACGGTACCGCCATGGCCCTGGAGCTCAAATACATCCTCGCCGGTAAACGAATGGGGGTTGGGGAAAAACAACCCTATACCCTCGTCAATCAGCTCGCCATTGGAATCCAGGAACGGCCCGTAGTGGGCATAGCGAGGCCTCGGCTTGAAGCCCAGCATGCGGCGGGCAATGGCCGCTGCCTCCGGTCCGGATACACGCACAATTCCCACACCGGACTGGCCTGGCGCAGTAGCAATGGCGGCAATGGTATCGGTGGCATTGAACATCTTGTTGTCCCCTGAAACAGCAGAGGCCCCTTGAAGGAGCCTCTGTGAGTACTGGTCTGGATTGTGCCTGATCAGCTCTTCTTGGTGGCCATTTCCGCTTCAATCTTGCGGGTAATGTACCACTGCTGACTGATGGACAGGATGTTGTTAACCAGCCAGTACAGTACCAGACCCGCCGGGAACCAGAGGAAGAAGACCGTGAAAACCAGCGGCATCATCTTCATGATCTTGGCCTGCATTGGGTCCGGTGGTGTCGGGTTCAGGCTCATCTGCAGCATCATGCTGGCTCCCATCAGGATGGGCAGGATGAAATAGGGGTCCATTACCGACAGATCGTGAATCCACAGCATAAACGGTGCATGGCGCAGCTGCACACTCTCGAACAGAACCCAGTACAGGGAAATGAACACGGGCATCTGAACCAGTATCGGCAGACAGCCACCTAGGGGATTGATCTTCTCCCGTTTGTACAGCGCCATCATTTCCTGGGACATTCGCTGGCGATCATCGCCGTAGAGTTCTTTCAGCCTCGTCAACTGCGGAGCCACAGCACGCATTCTTGCCATGGAACGGTAGCTGGTAGCGGAGAGTTTGAAGAACACCGCCTTGACCAAGACCGTCAGCAGAATGATCGCGACACCCCAGTTACCCACCAGGCCATAGAACCAGTCCAGGATAATGAACAGCGGCAGGGCAATAAAGAACAGGAAGCCAAAATCAACGGTGCGATCCAGATTCGGAGCCACTCCTTCCAGACGCTCAATGATCTTGGGACCGACATAGGCTCGGGCAGATACTTCAGCGGTTTCGCCCGGTTGAACCTGTGTGGCGGGATAGACAAATCCCATCACATGAAGAGGGCCGCGCTGAGTGGACTGGAACTGGGCAGGCTGATCCCGTTCAGGTACCCATGCCGCCAGGAAGTAATGCTGGAGGAACGCCAGCCAGCCATTGGTGACTGACTGATTAACGGGTTCGTCAGTCAGATCATCAAAATCGTACTTTTCGTAAGGGTCTTCCGGGGTGCTGACGACCATACCCAGGAATGCTCTGATACCAAGGCTGTTCTGCGCTGTCGGATCTGGTGCCTGGTCCCTGACGATCTTGCCCGTCATATTGGCCTGCCAGACATCGTCGGACTGGTTGTTGATCAGATACCGAACATCGATTTCATAGCTGTCACGGGAAAACCGGTACTGCTTGGTGATTTCCACGTTATTGTCCGTGGAATAGGTCAGATCTACGGTCAGTGAATCTTCGCCTTCCTGCAGCTCGAATTCACTGGCAGAGACTTCGTAAACGGGGGCGCTGCCGTTGCGCTTACTGTCGATTCCATCACGACCGATCAGGCCGCTTTCCATGATGTAAGTTCGCTTCTGGGTATTGGTCAGAAGCCGCAGTGATTCCTTGCTGTCCAGGGAACGGTCGTACTGGAGCAGGGAGCTTTCAATGAGGTTGCCACCTACACGGTCGATTTTCAGTTCATAGACATCGGTACGAACGGTAATCAGCTGATCGCTGACCTCTACCGAGCCGTTTTCGGTACTTCCTATGGCCTGGCTATCGCCTTCAGGCGTAGTAAATTCTTCATCGGAGGATTCGGTCCCGCCTGCAGGATCCTCCGGTAGTGTCATGTTATCAGCATCGCCGGATTGAGCACTGGAACGGGTCTGCTCGACCACCTGTTCGGTCTGCGGCTGGTTATAGTCTTCATTCCAGGCAAGTACCATCATGTAACTGACAATGGCCAGGCCGGCAAATAATACAATGCGTTGAATATCCATAAACTTACTGTTTGGTCTGGTTAGTGTTATGGGTTTGGCTGGCCGGCCCGCAGCAGGTTGTGGTGGACATTACCTCACTGCGAACGTCAGTGCCCGGAACGGGATCATACCCGCCTTTTGCCCACGGATGACACCTCAGAAGACGTTTCATCGCAAGAAAAAGGCCTTTTGCTGCCCCATGGGTGGTTATGGCTTCGACAGCATATTGTGAACAGGTTGGATAGTGACGGCAGTGACTGGCCATCATGGGGCTTATCGCATACTGGTAGACACGGATGGGCAGGAGCAACAGTTTGCGCATTAACCCGTTCCTTTGCCGGTACCGGAATGTTCCGATGTTGAGGGTTTCTGGAGCTGGCGGTTTTTCTTTCTGAGACGCGACCAAAGCTCCGTCAGGGTAGCATTGAGCGTTGCATTATCAAGCTCTGTCAGTCCCCGTCGCCCAAGCACCACAATGTCCAGGGCAGGGTAGTCTGTCTGGTGTCTGAAGGTTTCCCGGACCCGACGTTTGACGCGATTGCGTTGTACGGCGAGTTTGAGATTTTTCTTTGAAAACACCAAACCGATCCTGGCGTGTCCCAGAGTATTGGGTGTCGCCAGGATCAGAAAATTCCGGTGCGGAACCCTGATTTGAACGTCATCGAAGACTTTGCCGTAATCACCTGGTTTGAGCAGCCGGGACGATTTTGGAAAGGTCAAAGCCTTCATCAGGCGGTCAATGTCTTACGCAGACAGACGGGCACGGCCCTTGGCACGACGGCGGGAAATAACCTTGCGGCCGTTGGCAGTTGCCATGCGGGCACGGAAACCGTGAACGCGCTTACGCTTCAGTACGCTTGGTTGAAACGTTCTTTTCATGGTGTCGATCTCACATTGCAGGTATTGGAAATTCAATGGTTGGCTGGAAAATGAACAGCCAAAACAGGAGCGGCATTCTATGCAATGTGGCAAAGGAATTCAATGCTTATCGAGTGTGTGACTCGCTTATCTGAATCTGGCTCAAACAACCCCGCTGAGTAATAGAATCAGTAGGTCTTTTTTAATCTGTTTAAGGATTATTATTACTGTTATTAGGCAGGCCGTTTTCTGTGGATAAGCGACAAAACGGGTTGTAAAACAGGTTATTGTGATATTTACAATGCGGTTGACAAGTGCGGCTGAGCCCTGTGCATAACTGGGGCACCGAATGTGGGTAACATGGCTGGTAGCTCCAGGGCTGTTTTATCCACTGGTGCCAGGGGGGTTATACACAGGGTTGGGGCCGGGTTGCGAACAAGGGGTTGTGGGTAAGTGGGAAGGCAATCCTTTTCTGTACACAAGCCTGTAGGTAAGTCTGTAAAAATATGATATTTAACAATTTAAATTTCCACAGGCTGTTTATTAAATGCTATTGACCCTTTCACTTGAGGGGTGCGCAGGTTAGAATCCTTGGTCATCTCTTTCATCGGGTCACGGAGATCCGTTACGAGTAATTTCTGAGGCATCGGAGGCAAGGCTGTCGTGCCGAATAATATCTGGCATCAGTGTCTGGAAGTACTCCGGGACGAGTTTCCCGCTCAGCAATTCAACACCTGGCTCAGGCCCTTGCAGTCTGATCACCGCGAGGGCCAGTTGATGCTGTTTGCCCCAAACCGCTTCGTGATGGATTGGGTTAACGAGAAATACCTCAGACGAATTGAAGAAGTATTGAAAGATCTTCACGGGGGCCAGGCGCCGCTGGTGAATATGAAAGTGGGTTCAGCACCCAAAACGTCAGATCTGGTTGTTCGTTCTGAAACCGTAGCCAAAGGGGCGGCGTCCGAGCAGGAAGGCGTCAGCACGGTGACGGAAGAAGAGAGAGGGATTGCAGCCACGGTGAACCCCCGTTCGGCAAAGCCGAAGCACGACGATAACCGCCGTTCCGTGCAGGTGGAAGGGGATATCAAGCACCAGAGCTTTCTCAATGAAGGTTTTACGTTTGACACTTTCGTGGAGGGTAAATCCAACCAGCTCGCCAGGGCTGCCTCCATGCAGGTGGCGGAAAACCCCGGCGGGGCCTACAACCCGTTGTTTCTTTATGGTGGGGTTGGTCTCGGTAAAACCCACCTGATGCATGCAATCGGTAACGATATAGTCAGGCGCAACCCAAGGGCAAAGGTCGCCTATCTTCGCTCCGAGCGGTTTGTCGCCGACATGGTCAAAGCCCTTCAGTTGAACGCAATAAATGAGTTCAAGCGGTATTATCGGTCCGTAGATGCGCTGCTGATTGATGATATCCAGTTTTTTGCCCGCAAGGAGCGTTCCCAGGAAGAGTTTTTCCACACCTTCAACGCGTTGCTTGAGGGTGGCCAGCAAGTAATCGTTACCTGTGACCGCTTCCCGAAAGAAATTGTGGATATGGAAGAGCGGCTCAAATCGCGATTTGGCTGGGGCCTGACGGTGATGGTGGAACCACCGGAACTGGAAACGCGGGTGGCAATCCTGATGAAAAAAGCCGAGCAGGTGAACGTCAAACTCAGTAGCGAAGCGGCTTTTTTTATTGCCCAGAAAATCCGTTCGAATGTCCGGGAGTTAGAAGGGGCGCTGCGCCTGGTGATAGCGAATGCTCACTTCACTGGGTCCGAAATTACCCCACCGTTTATCCGGGAAAGCCTCAAGGACTTGCTGGCGCTGCATGAAAAGCAGGTCAGTATTGATAACATTCAGCGTACGGTGGCGGAGTATTACAAGATCAAGGTCTCTGACCTGCTGTCGAAACGCCGCACCCGTACGATAACCCGGCCACGGCAGGTCGCCATGTCTCTGTCGAAAGAGCTGACCAATCACAGCCTGCCGGAAATCGGGGATGCGTTTGGTGGCCGTGATCACACCACGGTACTGCATGCGTGCAAGAAGATTGTGGAGCTCCAGGAGACAGATCCGGGTATCCGCGAGGATTATCAGAACTTTATGCGGTTGCTTACAACCTGACCGGTTCAGTGAACAACCAATAAACATTCACCTTCCAATAAAAGAATGCTGGGTGCCATGAAACTGACGATCAGCCGAGAATCCCTGCTTACCCCGCTGCAATCCATTGCCGGCGTGGTGGAACGTAAACAGACAATGCCAGTATTGTCCAATGTATTGCTGGTAGCGGAAGACAACTCCCTGACTCTCACCGGAACCAATATGGAAGTGGAGCTGGTGGGGCGGGTGTCACCGGTGCACGTGGACCAGCCGGGACGTATTACCGTTCCGGCGCGGAAGCTGTCCGATATCTGCCGCGCATTGGGTGAGGAGTCGCCCATTGAACTGGCACTGGAAGGTGACCGGCTGCACCTGCGTTGTGGTGCCAGTCATTTCACCCTGTCGACTTTGCCTGCTGAGCATTTTCCGAATGTGGAGGACGAAGCGGAAAGTTTCCGGCTCGAGCTGCCCCAGAAGGAACTCAGCCGTATGTTTGATGCGACCGCCTTTGCCATGGCGCAACAGGATGTCCGTTATTATCTCAATGGCCTTTTGTTGGAAGTGGACAAAGACCACGTCCGTACCGTGGCGACGGATGGCCACCGCCTTGCCATGGCCCATTTCGATCTGCCGACCGGCTGCCCTGAACCGCGACAGGTGATTGTGCCCCGTAAGGGCGTGTTGGAGCTGGCGCGTTTGCTCGACGACGTGGAGACGCCGGTTACCCTGGTGATTGGAGACAACCACCTACGTGCTACTGTGGGAGCCTACACGTTCACCTCGAAGCTGATAGAGGGCAAGTTCCCGGACTATAACCGGGTTATCCCCCGTGGCGGTGACAAGATCGTGTTGGCAGACCGGGCCACGCTCAAGAACACCCTGCAACGTGCCGGTATTCTTTCCCACGAAAATATCCGGGGCGTGCGGCTGAATCTTGCCCCCAACGAGTTGCAGGTTTTCGCCAATAACCCGGATCAGGAACAGGCCGAAGACGCGTTGCCGGTTGAGTATCAGGGCGAATCACTGCAAATCGGGTTTAATGTAGGGTATCTGGTGGATGTAATGAATGCGTTGGAGGAAGATCAGGTGAAAATCACCCTGGCCAACCCCAACAGCAGCGCACTGATAGAAGCGCAGAACGATAACCGCTGCCTATACGTTGTGATGCCCATGCGGCTTTAAAGACACAATTTACGGGATAAGGAAGGAAGATAAACATGGGAACGGTGACGAACAGTCTCAAGGGTGCCTTTCGGATCGGTCAGACGGTGTCTGTACTCGGGCGTGCCGGTGTGAATTGGGTTCGTGGTGATCGTCCACCTGCTCCACGATTGCTCAGGCAGACGTTTGAATCGCTGGGGGCCACCTATATCAAGCTGGGACAGTTTATTGCCAGTTCACCCACGTTTTTTCCCAAGGAATACGTTGAGGAGTTTCAGTACTGCCTGGACCGGACTCCGAACCTGCCCTTCAGTGTGATCAAAAAGATCATCAGGGATGAATTGGGGCGGCCGATCGACGAGGTGTACTCGGATATCGATCCGGTGGCCCTGGCTTCTGCTTCGATCGCCCAGGTTCATGCCGCGAAGCTGGTTACCGGTGAAGATGTGGTGATCAAGGTACAGAAGCCCGGGGTAGAAAATATCCTGCTCACGGATCTGAACTTTCTTTATTTATCCGCCCGGATTCTGGAAACTCTGGCTCCCAAGCTGTCCTGGACGTCACTATCGGGCATCGTTGACGAAATTCAACGTACCATGATGGAAGAGTGTGACTTCATCAAGGAAGCCAATAATCTTAAAGTGTTCCGGGATTTTCTGTTGAATACCCACAACGAAGACGCCACAGTGCCTCTTGTGTATGAGAGCTGCAGTACCCGACGGATTCTGACCATGGAGCGGTTCCATGGTGTACCGCTTACCGATCTGGAAAGCATCCGGGGTTATGCACGGGATCCGGAGCGAACTCTGATCACCGCCATGAACACCTGGTTTTCCAGCCTGACCCAATGTGAATTCTTTCACGCCGACGTCCACGCCGGTAACCTGATGGTTCTTAAGGACGGACGAGTCGGTTTTATCGATTTCGGCATCGTCGGCCGCATACGTCCGGACACATGGCAGGCGGTCAGCGATTTCATCTCCTCCGTGATGGTCGGAAACTTTGATGGCATGGCAGATGCCATGATCCGTATCGGTATTACCCATCAGAAAGTTCAGGCGAGCGAACTGGCGAATGACCTTCGCCGTTTGTATCAACAGATGGACAAGATGGTCCCGGACGAAGTGCCGTATCAACCGGATCAGGCCGAAGATGACGTGAACAGCATCCTGATGGATATGGTGCGGATTGGCGAGGGCCATGGGCTTCATTTCCCACGGGAGTTTGCCCTGTTGCTGAAGCAGTTCCTGTACTTTGACCGTTACGTACACATTCTTGCGCCAGAGATGGATGTGTTTATGGACGAACGTCTTACCATGCTGCATTAATCGCGTTCATCCACCAGGTTTTGTACACTAGGGCAGCGTCGCTGATTGGCACGCTGCCTTTTTTGTTCCGTCTCCAGGCTGACAACTTATTGTGATCTATGGCGCTCGTTAAACTGCAAACGGAACACTTCCGCAACCTTGCTCCTGCGCCGGTCAGCTTCTCTCCTTCCATCAATCTTCTTTACGGTGAAAATGGCAGTGGAAAAACCAGCGTGCTGGAAGCCATCGGGTATCTGGGTCTCGGACGCTCGTTCCGTGTCAGCCGACACCAGGCGGTGGTCAGTCATGGGCAGAGCAAGCTCACAGTCTTCGGCGGCCTCGATAAAGGACTATCCGACGATAAGGGTGCTGGGCCCGGAGAACTCAACCACCGCGTAGGAATATCCCGGGACGTCCTGGCGAAGGAAACGACGCTTCGTGTGGATGGTGAAGCAGTACGAAATCTCTCATCGCTGGCTTTGCATCTCCCTGTGTCGGTT
>JAWWAM010000081.1:0-9188 GCA_033721715.1 Marinobacter sp. | reverse complement strand
GAACCGGACCCGGGCACCGTGCTCACCCGGGTGCCAATGGAGCGCGCCGTCGTTCACCCCGGCACCGCCCGAATCCACGATGCGCTCGCTCAATGGCACAACCAGCCCGGCCGCAGAGTCTTCTTTTGCGGCTCCTGGGCCTACGAAGGTGTACCGCTGCTGGAATCCGCCGTGCGCTCGGCCAATGCCGTGGTGGCGGCCATCAACGAAGGGAGGTCGGATGGGAGACGATGAATCCACGGACGTGGAGGAGCTGAAGCGAGAAAGATACGAGTTGCTCCAGCGATTGGAAGGCTGGCTGGAAACGCCGATGCTGGCTCTGGCATTCGTATGGCTGGTGTTATTGATAGTGGAGCTGGTTCGGGGTGAGAGCATGCTGTTTTATGTTCTCGGCACGGTTATCTGGGTGGTCTTCATTATCGATTTTGCTGTGAAGTTGGTCCTCGCGCCGGACAACTCTGATTATCTCAAGAGGAACTGGTTGACGGCGATTGCGTTGCTCCTTCCCGCGCTACGGATTTTCCGCATCGTCCGCGCATTCCGGTTGCTTCGCCTGGCCAGGGCAGGGCGGAGTTTGCGTTTGGTTCGCGTTGTCAGTTCACTGAACCGCGGGATGAAGGCTCTGGGTGCGAGCCTTAGCCGCCGGGGTTTTGGATATGTGATAGCCCTAACTGTGCTGGTGACACTTGCTGGAGCAGCAGGGATGTATGCTTTCGAGAACGAGGTGCCAGGCGGCCTGACCAGCTACGGCGAGGCCCTGTGGTGGACAGGCATGATCATGGCGACGATGGGTTCGGAGTACTGGCCGCAGACCATTGAGGGCCGCGTGTTGTGCGTTTTTCTGGCACTGTATGCTTTCGGAGTATTCGGTTATGTGACAGCGGCGCTGGCTACCTTTTTTGTGGGTCGAGACGCCGACAATAACGACGCGGAGCTGGCAGGGGCCAGGCAACTGGCCGAGATGCGGGAGGAAGTGAGTGCCTTGCGGGATGAGATCCGGGCGTTGTCGCGACAACTACCAGAGCGGTGAAGATTTGGAGGTGGTGATGAGAAAGCTCAGGGACCCAATGCCTGTTGTTATCGGTGTATCCGCTGGCGGTATGGCCGCGCTGAAGGAGCTGGTAGTGCAGTTTCCGGAGGATTTTCCGGCGCCTGTTTTTATTGTCCAGCACATGGGGGCGGATACCACGGGAGAGGAGCTTGTCAGAGTCTTGAATGAGAGTGGCAAGCTTGCCTGTACACATGCGCATGATAAAGAAACTTTCAAAGGAGGGCATATTTATCTGGCACCGTCAGATCAACATATGCTGCTTGTGAAGGGAAAGATCCTCATCACTAAAGGTGCCAGGGAAAACCGTTCGCGGCCAGCTATTGACCCCCTGTTTCGTTCCGCTGCAGTCGCTTATGGCAACCGGGTAATCGGAATTATACTCACCGGGTACCTGGACGACGGCACCAGCGGCATGATGGCTATCAAGAGATGTGGAGGCGTCTGCATTGCACAGGACCCTGAGGATGCGGCTTATCCGGACATGCCACAATCCGTCATAGCGAACGTTGGAGCAGACCATTGCTTGCCGATTGCCGGCATGGGGACGCTACTTTGCGATCTTGTAACCAGGGAACTGCCCGACACGGGGCCGGTTCCGGAAGACATACTGATCGAGGCAAAGATCGCACAGCGGGTTTTGAGCGATTTACCCTCTGTCGAGGCTCTCGGCGAGCAGGTGCCGTTCAATTGTCCGGACTGTGGTGGGGTGTTATGGGAAATGGCGGAAGGAGATGTACTGAGGTACCGCTGCCATACTGGCCATGCGTTCACATCATCGGTGCTGCTTGCCCAGCAAACTGTAAAGATTGAAGAAACGCTCTGGGTTGCCCTGAGAATGTTTGAGGAGCGCCAGAATCTGCTTGTGACCATGAGTAAGAATGAAGGAAAAAAATCTCCCTCATCAGCTTCCCAACGGGCTAAAGATTCTCAAGTCCACATTGACCGCATTCGTGCCATGTTGAAGGCTACGGATAAAGATTCCCACCATAAAGGAGCCGGGTGAATTTTGGGGAGTCTGGCCAGCCAGCTTCAATGTTCCGCCGCCTCAGTATGACGAGTTTAAGGAGCACCCGAGTAAGACGCAGCGCTGTTGCAGCGACGAATACTTAGCTATGGGATAAAACATGACGATTCAGAAATTGCTGGGAATTGATTACCCCATCATCCAGGCACCTATGGCCGGCGTGCAGGGCCACGAGCTTGCCGTGGCGGTGTCCAATGCGGGAGGCCTCGGTTCGCTGCCCTGTGCCATGCTCAGTCCTGATGCCTTGCGCGCCGAACTGACGGCCCTGACAAGCCAGACGAGCAAGCCGTACAACGTCAATTTCTTCTGCCACGTGCCGCCTGAACCTGATGCTGAGGCAGAGCACCATTGGCGACGCACCCTCGCACCGTATTTTGAGGAGTTTGGTATTGACCCGGACACAATTTCCTCGCAAGCGGGTAGAGCGCCGTTCAACGCTGAGATGGCCGAGGTGCTGGCGGAGTTCAGGCCGCCGGTTGTGAGCTTTCATTTCGGTCTGCCTGCGCCTGAGCTAATGGACCGCATACGAGGGTGGGGAGGAAAGATACTGTCGACCGCCACAACGGTGGACGAAGCGCTCTCGCTGGAAGCACAGGGCGTCGACGCGGTTATCGCGCAGGGGCTTGAGGCTGGTGGGCACCGTGGATTTTTCCTGTCCAGGGACATCAGTACCCAGGTGGGCATCCTCGCCCTGGTACCGCAGGTGGTAGAAGCGGTAAATATTCCCGTTATCGCCGCTGGTGGTATTGCAGACTTTAATGGCCTGCAGGCTGTGATGGCGCTTGGGGCTTCCGGAGCGCAGGTTGGCACCGCGTATCTATTGTGCCCGGAAGCCCAGACCAAGCCGATGCACCGCGCCGCCCTGAAATCAGAGGCCAGTCGTACCACCGCGCTGACGAATCTGTTCAGCGGTGGAGCGGCCCGGGGTATCGTGAACCGCATAATGCGTGAACTTGGACCGATGAGTTCCCATGCCCCGGTTTTTCCACTGGCGTCAGCCGCCATTGCTCCTTTGCGCGCCAAGGCAGAAGCGGAGGGAAGCGGTGAATTCTCGCCTTTGTGGGCGGGGCAGAATGTCAGTGGCTGCAGGGAGGTTTCTGCGGCAATTCTTACGCGGGAGCTGGCGGGTGGTGGAGGGCCTTCATAACCGTTCAGCCACTGTGAAGCAGATCACGTTTCGTCGCAGCATCCCCCATTCGGGGGATACCTGAGTATTCAGGGTTGGCTTATTTTTGATCAGCAGGAGTGGACTCACTCCGTGCACGTTGATCCAGAGTTCAAAATAAATACAAGAAAGGACAACCCCTATGACGAAACCGATGAAAAAGCTGTCTATGCTGGCCCTGCTGGCATCTCTGTTGTTTGCTGGTCCTGTATACGCGGCCTGCAATGCAAACCCCATCATATTTGTTCATGGCTACTCAGGCTGGAAATCCCAGTTTGATACGATGATCAACCGCTTCAAGAATGATGGTACACCGGCCTGTGCGTTGTACAAGTTCGGGTATAACAGCCTCGGCAAAAGCAACAAGACTAGCGCCAGAGAACTGAAATCATTCGTCAACAATATCCGTCCCAACCACGGTTACCGAAAGGCGAAGATTATCGCTCACTCCAATGGTGGCCTTGTCTCGCGCTGGTACCGGGTATTTGAGGGTGGCTCTTCAGCGACCAACCGCCTGGTCACTCTCGGCACTCCACACAAAGGCACCTCCTGGGCTTATGCCTGCTTCAGCCCTGCCTGTTTTGAAATGCGTTATAACTCCTCATTCCTGCAGTCTCTTGCCGGGCGTGGTTGTGATGTGTCCCTGTGGTCTGCACTGGATGAAATTATTATCCCTCAAACCAATGCGAAGTGTGGCAACAGCCTCCGGACATCCAGTGTGGGCCACCTGACCCTGATGGTCTGGAAGGGCGTCTACAATGATGTAAGGCGCTATCTGTAAGGGTAAAACCGTTTTTGTACTCTGATCAGCATGAATCAGGGCAGGGAAGTCCGGGTGAGCAAGTCAGTCAGGCTGGCTTGCTCATTTCAGTTCAGGGAGCAGGCCACTAACTTCAAACAGAGGCGATTAATGAAAGCCGTAACCCTTATCCTGCTGTTCAGCACGTTGGCGGTTTTTAGCAGCGCCACTCAGGCTGAAAAACAGACAGCATCCGACGTTTTTGCCGTGGTCAACGGTAGCCCTTTGAGCATGGACCTTTACCGTTTCCTGCTGGGATCCAGAGAACAGGAAAGCATTGACAGGCAAGCGTACGAAAATGGTTTCGATGCGGAAATGCATCGCCAGCAGGCTGCTGAAGATCTGGTGATGACTGAACTGCTGGCACAGCAGGCAACCGGCATGGGCATGCATGAAACAGCGCAGGTGAAAGCCGAAATGGCGATGGCCGAGAAAACCCTGCTCGCGCAGCTCTACGTCAAGCAGCTGATGGATACGATAGAGATCGATGAGTCAGAGATACGTCGTTATTATGACCAACAGACCGAACAGGCCATGTATCGCTTTATGATCTGGCAAACGCCCGATCAGGCTCGCGCAGTGGAAATCCTCGAGGCTCTGAAGGCTGGGGAGGACGCCGGTACCAGTGAGCAGAATGTCATTGAGACACCCTGGCTTCGGGACACGGACATCGCTCCGGAAGTGAACGACATGGTGCGCCGGCTGGACGTCAACGCTTTTGCGCAGAAGCCGGTTTTCCAGGACGGTGTCTGGAAAGTGGTGCAGGTCATCGACAAACAGGTCATGTCGAAGCAAGCCTATGAAGAAGAACGCGAGATTATCAAAGCGGAACTGGCGCGCCTGAAGCTGGATGAGAAACTTGAAGAACTCGCCGACGATGCGTCAATTGTGTTCAATGAGTGAAAAACACAGTTCAAAAGGGAAAAAGGCGGGGTACGCAATACTCGGATTGGGTGTTGCTGGCCTGCTCCTTGCCTACATGTTTGCCGCTCCTTGGGGGACTACCCCGCCTTCTGAGAGCGTGAATGCGCAGCAGGAACAGGCTGCGGTGTCTTCTCCTCACGACGCTGCGGCCAATGAAGGGCGCAGCGCTGTGGCTGCCCCTCCTGTCGCTACCATAAACCCCCGAAACCCCGCCACAGAAACGGATTCCGAGCTGCAGGAGGCTGATCTCGAACACTTGAGCGATGTGTTCATCAATAGTGTATACCCGTTGTTCCAGTATGATTTTCCATTGAACAACGAGGGCCTTTCCGCCATCAATGTTTTTGTTGCCAGTATGCCGCAAGACTTGAGCGGCGACGACCTGAACGCCATCTCCACCATGATCGAAACCCAACTTGCCAGCCCGGAAGCGGAGGACCTGGCTTTCATCATCACCCATCTTTATCGGTTGGAGCAGGAGGAAGCACGAATCACGCGTGAACGCTCGCCGGTGACTAGGATGGAAGATCAACTGGAAGTACAGGAGCAATTGTCACAGCTACGCGAGCAGTGGTTTGGGCCTGAACTTTCAGCAGTGCTGTTTTCGGGCGAGGACGATGCTCAGCCCCAGGCGGAAACCGTGCCCGATGCCGAAGGGGCTGAAGAGTTGCCACAATCCCTGGCTGACGAACAGTCTGAACTTGCGGCTATCGAGAGTGCCTGGGAGCAGAGATACCAGAAGTTTCTGGTGGAAAAACAGGTAATAGAGCGGGCTGGCCTGGACCAGGCCGAAAAAGACAGACAGATTGATGCCCTGATGCGGCAGCACTACACGGCCCGGGAACTCAAGGCCGCGAGAGCATTTGATCAGTCGCGGGAGTAGTGGCCCTAATGGTTTGTGATCCTGTCAGAGGGCTCAGGCTGTTACATGATCCGGATGTGGTCGCCATCGCTCAGCTCCCGGCCAGGATGACGGACTACGCGGTCGTCCTCGCTCAGCCCGCTCTCTACGGCTGTCATCAGGCCGTTGCTGCGGCCTGTTGCCACCGGCTGCACGACGGCCTGTTCGTCGTCAATCAGGAAGACGGCAGGCTGGCCGTCGTGTTGGAAAATGGCGGATGACGGCACCTGGAGCACGTCCGCCGATTGCCAGAGGATGAACTCGGCGTCCACGCGGTAACCATCTCCCAGCATCTCCCAGCGTTCGCGGGGGGTAACCATGTCGGCTATTACCCGGACGCGCTGCTCTTCCACACCGAGGGCGGAAATGTCTTCAAAACCGACGGGCTCCACGCGCCGAACCACGGCCTCCAGCAGTGTTCCGCCCCAGCCACTGAGGCGTGTCTGGGTGCCGGGTTCCAGCTTTACGGCATCAAAGCTGAGCACATCCACGACCACTTCCAGGGCACCGGGGTCGCCAAGCTCCAGAATCGGCTCTCCCGCCTGGATGACGCCTTCGCTTTTGCGCGGAACATTCAGCACCCGGCCGTTGACCGGGGACCTGACTGCCAGCCGCTCCGCCGGTTGCTCGCCTTCGGATCTTGCTGCGGAAACTTCCAGGCGGGTCCTGGCTGCGGCCAGTTCGTGAGCAGCGACTTCTTCATCAAAGCGGGCGGAACGCAGTATGGCCTGGGTGCGGGCTGCGGTAGACTGGGCCTGTTGCAGGCGTTCCCGGGATACAAAATCGGAACGGTCAAGGCTGAGCAGCCGCTGATACTCTGTTTCTGCCAGTTCGGCGTCGGCGGCGGCTGCCTGGGTTTTCTGGCGGATGGAGTTCAGGGCCGATCGTGCAGCTTCAACCCGCGCCTCTGCTTCGGCCTTGCTGCGTGCGTCCAGAACGCTCACGGGCATTGGGTCTACCTCGGTCAGCAACTCGCCGGGGATGACCGGGTCGCCGACGTCCAGCTCCACCCGGTGCAGATAGCCCGTCACTGGTGAGGAGATCACATAGCGGTCTTTTACCCGTGTTTTCCCTTCTTCCAGTATGGTGACTTCCATAGCCCCCCGTTGCACCGTGGCCAGATCTACCCAGACCGGTTCCGGGCGAAGAATATACGCCACAACAAGGATGGCCAGAGCCCCCAGGACCGCCCAGAACAGCCATTTGCCCGCCATGTGCTTACGTTCCGCCATCAACCATCGTCCTGTTTCTGTTTATTCCCGGGTTTTCAGCACTGCCACCAGATCCAGTTTACGCAAGCGCCACCAGGTAATGAATCCGGATACCAGGGCCGACACGATCACTACATTGGCCGCCAGAGCCAGGGTTCTGCCGGTGATAATCAAAGGTACCCGGTAAAGTTCTGTTTGCATCATGGTGACCACCAGGCTTGCCAGGCCGTGGCCGATGGCCCAGCCCAGAGGAATGCCAAGTATAAGCAGGATGGCCAGTTCACCAAGAAGAATATGAGCCACTTCGTTGTGGCTGTAGCCCAGTACTCTCAGGCTTGCCAGATCCCGCCCACGTTCCGCCAGGGAGATGCGCACGGTGTTGTAGATGACGCCAAAGGCGATAATGCCACCCAGCAGGCTGATAACCAGCGTATAGGTAAGGAAGGTTTTTGCCAGTGTTTCGAAGAAGCTGTCCAGCATCGCCTGGCGAACATTGACGGCCATTACCCGCGGGGTATCCCGCAGGGACCGATAAACGGTTTCTGCTTGCTCTGGCTCAAGGTTCATCAGCACCTGGTTGACCACATTCCCTTCTTTCAGCGCCCGGTTCATGGCGGCCAGGTTCATGTAGGCACCCACACCGAGGAATTCGCTGGTTACTCCGGCAACCTGCAGATTCAGCACGGGGCGATGGCCTTCCAGTATCCGGACCTGTACGGCGTCACCGGCGGAAAGTCCCAGCTGAGCCGCCAGAAAATCAGTCAGCAGCAGCCCGGCAGGCGGTATTGGCACCTTGTTAAGGTGTTCATCCACGACGAACTGCAACCGTGCGTCACCAGGAATGCCCGTCAAGGCCGTTCGCCACTGCCGATGGCCGTTGACCAGTTCTACCGCTACTAATCGACGGCCCTCGGTGTAGCGCACGCCGGGTTGTCGCGTCATGCCGTACATTGCAGACTGGTTAACCGGGTCGGTCAGGCTGACGGTGAGGTCCTGTTGCTGAACGCGGGCAAACTGGGTGTGTACCATCAGCGAAACAGAGCTGAACTGGAAGTTGCCCACCATCACAATGGCTGTTGCCATGGCGATGCCTGTTACAGACATTGCGGCACGGGCCGGGCGCCGTGCCAGCTGGCGCACGATCATGCGGGAAGGCTGGCTGAACCGAATCCATGACAGCACGCGCTCAGCAATGGTTACCCGATAACTCGCCGGGGCTTCCGGCCTCATGGCTTCGGCCGGGGGCAGGGAGGCGGCACGGCGGATAGCGCGCCAGCCTCCGAGCCAGGCCACCACAAGGGTTGTCAGGCCCAGCAGTAATATCCACCAGGGGCTGATGCGGAACAGCAACTCGGGAAACCGGTAGAACTCCATGTAAAGTTCGCCCAGCGCCCGGCCCAGCCACATACCAGCCAGGGTGCCGATTAACAGGCCAACAAAAGCAATGGCGAGCACCAGTTGGCTGTAGTGCCATCCAATCTGCCAGTTGCTGTACCCAAAGGCCTTCAATACCGCAATGATGTCCCGCTGGGTGCTGATCAGCCGGGTGATAACCACATTGAGCAGGAACATCGCCACTGCCATGAAGATGGTCGGGAACACGAACGCCATGGTTTTCAACTGGTTCAGTTCATCGTTCAGGAAGCGGTGGGAAAACTGGTCTTCCCGGGCGTAGGCGCCGGTGCTTCCGTAGGGCTCCAGTAAGCGGTCGAGCAGATCGATCACACCAGCGACCGGTACGGACGGATCAACCTGCAGCACCAGGCTGTTGAAGGCGCCACGCATGTCCATCGCCGATGCCAGCGCTTCCCGGGCCATCCAGAGCACGCCGTAGCGTTCGTAGTCGGGTAGCATCCCGCCCGGAGGAATAACGTAAATAAACTCCGGAGACTCAACGACTCCCACCACGGTGAGGCTTTGTCGCCGGCCGTTTATGATTGCCCCCAGCCGGTCACCGGGGCGGAGATCGTGTGCGTCCGCAAAACTGCCGATCACTGCCACTTCATCGCTGCGGGCCGCGTTGGGCAGCCGACCGTGGCGCAGGTAAACCCGGTTGACGTCCGGTTGCCCCTCAGGTGGCAATGACACCAGGCGGGCGGACGCCGGATCCCTG
>JAWWAM010000080.1:0-9221 GCA_033721715.1 Marinobacter sp. | reverse complement strand
GCAGCGCAGCTGTCGGACAGGGCAATTGATTACCGGGAAGCAGATTTCACCGTGCCCTGCACCGTGATCATGGGCAACGAAGTGGATGGCGTGAGCGACAACGCCGCCCAACAGGCAGACGAGCACATAGTGATTCCCATGCTGGGCATGGTGGAGTCTCTGAACGTGTCATCAGCCTGCTCAATCATCCTGTCCGAGGCACAACGGCAGCGGAAACTGGCGGGGTTGTTCGATTATCGACGACTGCCGGACGACGAGTACAACCGCCTGCTGTTCTGCTGGTGCCAGCCGGTGGTAAAACGCTATTGCGACGACCGCAACCTGCCGTACCCACCCATCGACCCGGAAACCGGCGAACTGGTTGATGGCGTAGGCTGGATGCAGGAAGTGAGAAAACTGCGCGCCAACCGGCCAAGATGGACAGACAAGATACCCGTGGATACCAATGAATCATGATATTGGGGCGACAACTCGTGACTAATCGGTCACGGGGTGGGGGTACCTTTTCTGCCGGAAAAAGGTGTCCGAGCGCAGCGAGTTCTTTTTCCAGAAGAAAAGGTACCCCCGCCGCGGGACCAGCCCCCGAGCTACCAGTCTAGCGGACCAGAAATCTCAATCGTCGCGACTTTCCAGATACCGCTGTAACTGCTCCCGCAAAGCCTTAGGCAGCCTGGTAATCGTCAACGCATCGTTGTCACGGTCATAATAGACGGCCTGATTCACCAGGTCGGACGAAAACGACACACTCATGCCACCACCGGAACCCGCAATCCGCACCAGCTTCTTCACCTTGCGATGATCCGGATGCAGTACCCCGCTCTCCGGAAGCTCAGCCGTCTCACTGGCAAACTCCTTGAATCGCTGCGGCTGGTCCTCATCCAGATAACCTGACAGCGCCTCAATAGCCACCGGCTCGCCCAGCGCATGCTGCTCCTTGGAAAACTCATAGGCCCGCGCCCGAATCTTGCCCGCTTCCTCCGGCTCTGACGACTTGGCGAACGCCTCTACCGCATCCATGAACGTAAGGGTTTCCTTCTCCACATCCACCTGATTGGTAAAACCGCACAGCCGGATGAACAGATCGCCACCTTCACCGGAACCACGGGCGTGGACCAGCGTGAGGTAGTTTTCGCCTGGGCTGTCGCCCAACCAGTCATCCAGCTCAATCCGCACCGCCAGATTCAGCCGCGACAGGCTCAGGATATCGGTGGCGTCCAGGGTCTGCTGGGCGTCAAAGCGCATGGCACTGTCGTTTTCCAGAATGAACAGGTAAACCACCTCCGCATCCGCCAAGGCCTCATGAACAATCATCAAGTGCCCCTCGAACTCCTCCTGTGCACTGTTCAGCAACTCTTGCCATTGCCCAAACAGGCGGTCGGTCAGTGACGCAAAACTCTGACGCTCCTCCCGGTAATCCTTCAGCCAGCTGCTGAATGGACTTTCACCAATGTCCTCTGAAAAACGACCGTATTTCTTGCCCGGCTTGCTGTTAAACAGGCGCTTCATCTGCTTGTGAAGCGCCTCGTAGTCACCACCCGGCTCGGCCAACGCCTCGCCGGGACGAACCCGCGCCGGTTGTCCGGGCTGATACTGGCTGGCGAAGAGGGTGCGGAGCTGTTTGATGGCCATGGGGTTGTAGGGTCCTTGCTTGGTAAAACGTAAGAGGCTTTGAGGGTAAACCTTCAGGGGGTGGGATTGTAATAGATTTTTGGAGGTTTTGGGGGAAGGATCGGTTTGGGGGTGTGGGTGCCTTTTCTGCCAGAAAAAGGTGTCTGAGCGCAGCGAGTTCTTTTTCCAAAGAAAAGGCACCCCCGCCCCCGAACCAGCCCCCAAGGCTTCAGGCAATGGGGGCTATCTCAAGGCTGAACTACCAGACTAAACCCGCTTGTGCCGCATCAGGTCCTGAATCAGCGTATTGACCGCCTCAGTAATTTCCTGGTCGTCGTCCGCGGAAACAGCGGCTGAAGCCACGTCAGTTCCCAGGTTTACCGCAATGGCAATAAGGCCATGGGCACTGATGACCTGGGCGGCGCGGCGGCGGTCGTCCGCATTGCCGGCGTTATCTTCGCTCAGCACCACGGAGGTCTTGCCCTGGTCAAACAGCGCGCGCTCAACCGCCAGGGCCAGCGCCGTTGCCCGCTTGCCGCTACAGGCAATGATGGCAGGCTTCTGCGCCAGGCGGCGCTCACGCTCTTCGCTGGTCACCGGATCCAGAGATTCGACTGTGCCGGCGGTGCCGGCAATCATGCCTGCGCCAATGGTTACGTTGGTCAGCCGGTCAATCACAATGAAGCTGCCCGTCGCGTGATTGCGCGGATAGGCGTCAAACGCAATGGGCTGGCTCAGGGTCAGTTCACACAGGCCGATTTCGTTCAGTTGCAGGGCAGAAGGATTGTCGTTCTTCTCCAGCGTGTTGACGTCGGTCTGGTGGTGAATTGTCTTCACCGTGCCAGAGGTAAACGTGGGCCCGAGCTTGATGTCGTAAAGCCGACCGGTTTCGAGAGGGCCATCCGTCATCCACACGATATTGGCGGTGAAGCGGTTGCCCACTTCCGGTTCATCCTCGGCCTTCACCAGCATGTCGCCGCGGCTGATATCGATCTCGTCGGTGAGAGTCAGCGTTACCGCCTGATCGATATAGGCTTCCTCAAGGTTGCCGTCAAATGTCACCACTTCCTTGACGGTACTGGTGCGCCGCGAAGGCAGTGCCATCACTTTCTCACCGGGGCGGATCACGCCGGAGGCGATGGTGCCGCAGAATCCACGGAAGTTCAGGTTTGGGCGGGTGACGTACTGCACCGGGAAGCGGAAATGTTCAAGGTTCTTGTCATGGGAAACCTGGACAGTTTCCAGAATCTCCATCAACGGCTGGCCGGTGAACCAGGGCGTGTGCTCGCTCTTGTTGACGACATTGTCGCCTTCCAGAGCGGAAATCGGCACAAAGCGGATGTCTTTCAGGCCCAGCTTGTTGGCGAAAGCCAGGTAGTCGTCCTTGATTTCATTGAAGCGCTCTTCGCTGTAGTCCACCAGGTCCATCTTGTTGATGGCAACCACAATATGGCGAATGCCCAGCAGGGACGCGATGTAGGAATGGCGGCGAGTCTGGGTCAGCACGCCATGCCGCGCATCAATCATCAGTATCGCCACCTGGGCAGTAGAGGCGCCAGTGGCCATGTTGCGGGTGTACTGCTCATGGCCCGGGGTGTCAGCAATGATGAATTTGCGCTTGTCGGTGGAAAAGTAGCGATAGGCCACGTCAATGGTGATGCCCTGTTCCCGCTCTGCCTGCAGGCCGTCCACCAGCAGGGCCAGGTCCAGTTTCTCACCGGTGGTGCCCATTTTCGCGCTGTCAGTTTTCAGGCTCGCCATATGATCTTCGTAGATCATCTTGGTGTCGTGGAGCAGACGGCCAATCAGGGTGCTCTTGCCATCGTCGACACTGCCGCAGGTCAGCAGGCGCAGCAGCTCCTTGTTCTCGTGTTGCTTCAGGTAGGCCTGAATATCTTCGGCAATCAGATCAGACTGGTGTGACATCTTAGAAGTATCCTTCCCGCTTTTTCTGTTCCATGGAGCCGGCTGAATCGTGGTCAATCACGCGGCCCTGACGTTCGGAGCTGGTGGCCAGCAGCATTTCCTGGATGATCTCCGGCAGGGTATCTGCCTCGGATTCAATGGCGCCGGTCAGCGGGTAGCAACCCAGGGTGCGAAAGCGAATGTACTTCATCATCGGCTTTTCGCCCTCTTTCAGGGGCATGCGGTCGTCATCCACCATGATCAGAGTGCCGTCACGCTCTACTACCGGGCGTTTGGCGGCGTAATACAGGGGAACGATCTCGATGTTTTCCAGATAGATGTACTGCCAGATGTCCAGCTCGGTCCAGTTGGACAGCGGGAATACGCGGATACTCTCGCCCTTGTTGATCTTGCCGTTGTAGATGTTCCACAGCTCGGGGCGCTGGTTTTTGGGGTCCCAGCGATGGTATTCATCGCGGAAGGAATACACGCGCTCTTTGGCGCGGGATTTTTCCTCGTCCCGGCGGGCGCCACCAAAGGCTGCATCAAACTTGTACTTGTCGAGGGCCTGCTTGAGCGCCTGGGTTTTCATGACATCGGTATGCTTGGCGCTACCGTGAGTAAAAGGCCCTATACCCTGTTTGATGCCGTCTTCATTCTTGTGAACGATCAGGTCCAGCCCGTACTCTTTTGCCTTGCGGTCCCGGAATTCAATCATTTCCCTGAATTTCCAGGTGGTGTCCACGTGCATCAGCGGAAAGGGTAACTTGCCCGGGTAGAAGGCCTTACGGGCCAGATGGAGCATCACCGCAGAGTCCTTTCCGATGGAGTAGAGCATGACCGGGTTGTCGAATTCGGCTGCGACTTCCCGGATGATATGGATGCTTTCAGCTTCCAGCTGTTTGAGATGCGTCAGGTTGTAAGTGGTCATCGTATCCTGTTACCGCGTTTGCGTGCCTGATTAAGGCTGGGCGTGTGAATGCCGCAATCATACCAGATCAGGTCGCGGCATAAGAAGACAGGTTACTAGAGTTTGCTGCTATAACAATATAGCGGCTGGGTAATGTAATGAGCAGGGCGTTTATTTGCTTACGGTATTGAGGCGGCGAGCAGCTTGCTGACGTAATTGTCGACGTACTCGTACCCGTTGCCGTCGAATTCCGTGAACTGGATGCCAAGTTGGAACTGGTCGCGGGCAATACGGCGCATATGGATGATGTTACCGCCCGCAACAACCGACACCGGCTGATGGGCAACCACGGGTACTGAAAAGGTTGCAGTGACGGATATCCAGTTGCCGGGGGCGGGAGTTTTCTGGCCGGGAACCAGTTTTTTCACGCATTCCTGATCACACAGGATCATGATCCCGGTCCGTGAAATATTGGAAACCTCACAGGTGAGGCAGCTGCCATCGGATTTCTCGATTCTGACTTCGGTAGCAACATCAACACGTTGCTGGTTGCGAAGGTTTGGCTTGGCGGCAACTGGTTTCATAGCGACTCTTCTGGCGTCTCTGGTTTCAAAGGAGGCTGCCTTACCCATCGTTCGTCCTTTTTATACTTGCTGTTGCGCTTTCTCATATACGCAAGAAAACCCCGCAAATTGTCATAAACTCTTCACATGACGGATGCGGGATAACGGCAAGCGCTTATTATTTCGGTCTTAACTTCCTGAAAGTCTAGTTGTTTGTTTGATGATCAGCAAGTTGCCTGTCGCTAAAGCTGTCAGATTTGTGAACTGAATATGACCATCGCGTCATTAATAATGAGGCGTGTCAATTCCCGACGGTGTGAATTCCCTTTCCGAGTTCACTGACGGCAGCAGGTCGGCTGAGGTAAACTAGGCGCCAACATTCACCGGGTGCCACTCAAGGCGCCATGATTCCGTGCAGGTTATGACAGACAAGACTCCTTCCGTTTCCCAAGGTGGCAAAGTAGGTTTTATCAGCCTTGGCTGCCCCAAGGCTCTCGTTGATTCCGAGCGCATCCTCACCCAGTTGCGCCTGGACGGCTACGATGTAGTGCCCACCTACAACGATGCCGACATTGTTGTGGTCAATACCTGTGGTTTTATTGACGCCGCCAAACAGGAATCCCTGGATGCCATCGGCGAGGCGATCAGTGAAAACGGTAAGGTGATCGTCACCGGCTGTATGGGTGTGGAAGCCGACAAGATCCGCGACACCCATCCCGGTGTTCTGGCCGTCTCCGGCCCACATGCCTATGAGGAAGTGGTCGGTGCTGTGCACCAGTTCGTTCCGCCGAACAAACAACACGATCCTTTCACGGACCTGGTTCCACCCCAGGGTATCAAGCTGACGCCGAGGCATTACGCCTACCTGAAGATCTCCGAGGGCTGCAACCACCGCTGCACATTCTGCATCATCCCCTCCATGCGCGGTGACCTGGTCAGCCGCCCCATCGGCGATGTGATGGACGAAGCGCAGCGACTGGTGGATGCCGGAGTCAAAGAGCTGCTGGTGATTTCTCAGGACACCTCCGCTTATGGCGTGGATGTCAAATACCGCACGGGCTTCTGGCAAGGCCGTCCGTTAAAAACGAAAATGCAGTCTTTGTGTGAAGCATTGGGCGAAATGGGGGTCTGGGTGCGCCTGCATTACGTGTATCCCTATCCTCATGTAGACGACGTTATTCCGCTAATGGCGGAAGGCAAGATCCTGCCGTACCTGGACATCCCGTTCCAGCACGCCAGCCCGAAAGTCCTCAAGGCCATGAAGCGCCCGGCCCACGACAGCAAGACCTTGGAGCGCATCCGCAAATGGCGGGAGATCTGCCCTGAACTGACCATTCGTTCCACCTTCATTGTCGGCTTCCCCGGCGAGACCGAGGAAGATTTCCAGTACCTGCTGGACTGGCTGGATGAAGCGCAGCTTGATCGGGTAGGGGCGTTCAAGTACAGCCCGGTGGAAGGGGCCAGGGCCAATGAGCTGGAAGGGGCTGTGCCGGAGGACGTCAAGGAAGAGCGCCTGGCCCGTTTCATGGAGAAACAGGCGCAGATCTCTGCTGCCCGCCTACAGGCCAGAATTGGCCAGACCATCGACGTTCTCATCGATGAAGTCGACGAAGAGGGCGCCATCGGGCGCTCCAAGGCGGATGCGCCGGAGATCGATGGCATGGTCTACCTCAACGACGAAACAGGCGTGATGCCCGGGCAGATCGTTCAGGCCGTGGTTGAACACGCGGATGAGCACGACCTCTGGGGCCGACTGGTCTGATCGACCCGTGAGCGGGGTCCCGTCTAGGAGTCAGACACCAGGGCCCCGAACGAGCCAAGAAACACGTCAACCTTTTTGAAGCCCTGTCGCATCAATACTGATGCGGCTATTGCTGCCCGGGCGCCGCTGCCGCACATGACGGTGTAGTGATTACTGGTAGTCAGTTCCGACGATTCCTCAGCAAGCTTGCCCACGTAGTGATGAAATGCCCCCTCTACGGGGTTTTTATCGACTTCGTCCTTGCCCCTTACATCCAGCACCTGCCAGTCGCCCGGAGGGTTGTTTCGCCGGGATTCGAATTCGTTCACATCGATCACTGTCACCGCATCAAACGGTTCTGCCCCGGCTGCCCAGTGCGGCATATCAGGGGCAAGAAAGCCGAGTACCTTGTCGAAACCTATGCGGGCGAGATGGCGCGCTGCCACTTCCGCTTCCTGCTCATTGCTGGCAACGAGCGCCAGTTCGTCATCCGGTTGCAGGAACCAGCCAGCAAATGCGGGGATCATCGGTACGGGTAATGCGAGGCTTCCGGGCAGATGAGCCCCGAGGAAGCTGCTTATGCCGCGAACGTCCAGGGTTACCGTCTGTCGTGGCAGTTTCTTGAACGCCGCTGGTGACAGCGCGGCCGGTGTCAGTATCCGATTGGTGGCCTCGCCTCCCTGCAGGTTGAGCCGCTCCATGTCCCGGAAGTAGGGTGGCTGGTAATGATGCTCCTGCACCTTCTGGTCGATGAACTCTGCGCGTGAATGGATCTGGAGCATCGGGTTGTTGCGGCGCTCATAACCAATGCTGGAGAATTCCCGGTCCGCCATGTTATTGCCGCACACAGAGCCGGCTCCATGGGCAGGGTAAATCAGCGCCTGATCGCCCAGTGCCAACAGTTTCTGCAGGCTATCATAAAGCAGCCCTGCCACCTCTTCGGCACGATCAGGATAGAAGTCGGTGCGGCCCACATCCCCGATGAACAGAGTATCGCCGGTGAATACCGCTACCGCCTCCTCGCCAAATTCCGTGTCGTAGAGGGCGAAGGAAAGGCTGTCGTCAGTATGTCCTGGTGTTTCGAGTACCTTAAGGGTCAGGTTGCCGAATTTGAACTCGTGGTCCTCGCGTACGGTTTCGGCATAACGAACGTTTCCGGCCGCGTTGGGCCCGTGATAAACCCTGGCTCCGGTCAGCTCGGCAAGCACCGGTGCCCCTGAGATCAGGTCTTCGTTTCGGTGGGTTTCCAGTATCGTGGTTATTCGGCAGCCTTCGGCAGCGGCGGCTTCCGCATAGGATTCGCAATCGCGGCGGGGATCGATGACGACTGCTTCGCCATTGTTGCCAATCAGGTAGGAGAGATGAGACAGACCTTCGGATTTGAATGGCTGAATAAACATGGAACCTCCTTCGGCTAAAAAGTGGTTGCTGATTACCCAGTTTTAGCACGAATCAGGTCTGTTTACGGCTCAAAGCCATGAACATTTCGGGCGTGAAATATTACGGTGCTTTCATGGCCAGACTGGCCCGCTCTGCAAGCGCGGGCCAGTCTGGTCGCTGCGACGATCAGGTGCCAAGCTTTCTGAGGAGAATCTCATTGAACAGCTTGGGATTCCCCTGGCCCCTGGAGGCCTTCATCAGGGGCCCCATAAACCCGCCGAGCATTTTCTTCTGTTTCTTGGGGTCAGACTCCTGTCGATACTGGGCAACCTGGTCCGGCATGGAGGCCAGTACCTCGTCCACCATCTTTTCCAGTTCACCGGTGTCAGACACCTGTTTCAGGCCCTTGGCATCGATAATCGCGTCCACGTTGTCGTTCTCGCCGGTCCACAAGGCTTCGAACACCTTCTTGGCGCCGGCCGAGGAAATCGTGTTATCGGCAATGCGAACCACCAGGTCACCCAGCTGGGCACCGGAGATTGGCGAGTCGGCAACGGACTTTTCTTCTGCGTTCAGTCGTGCGGAGAATTCGCCCTGTACCCAGTTGGAGGCCAGCTTGGCATCTTTCCCTCGCTCGGCAGTGGTTTCGAAGAACGCGGCCAGTTTGGAGTCGCCCGCCAGCAGGCCTGCGTCGTAGTCGTTTAGGCCGTACTGCTCCATGAAGCGAGCCTTGCGGGCGTCCGGCAGTTCCGGGAGACTCCTGCGGGCTTCCTCGATAAAGGCCTTGTCGATTTCCACGGGCAGCAGGTCCGGGCAGGGGAAGTAACGGTAGTCGTTGGCTTCTTCCTTGGTACGCATGGACCGTGACTCGTCACGGTCGCCGTTGTACAGGCGGGTCTCCTGCACGATAGTGCCACCGTCTTCCAGAATATCCATCTGCCGTTCTACTTCATGGGCAATCGCCTGTTCCATGAAGCGGAAGGAGTTCAGGTTCTTGGTTTCGGTGCGGGTGCCGAGGGTCTCGGAGCCTCTGGGTTTGAGTGATATGTTCACGTCAAACCGCATGGACCCCTGGGACATATCACCGTCACAGATACCCAGTGAGGTCACAATC
>JAWWAM010000079.1:0-9305 GCA_033721715.1 Marinobacter sp. | reverse complement strand
TGCCGGATTCTGGTCAGCCTGCTGCACGAAATGGCACGTCGGGATGCAAAAAAGGGCCTGGCAACCCTGTGCATTGGCGGCGGTATGGGCGTAGCCCTGGCCGTGGAGCGCTGAGCCCGGAATGCTGAATGTGGTGTTGTTCGAGCCGGAGATACCGCCGAATACCGGCAATATCATCAGGCTCTGTGCCAACACCGGCTGCCGCCTGCACCTGATTGAGCCTCTGGGCTTTACCCTGGAAGACAAGCAGATGCGGCGGGCGGGCCTCGACTATAGTGAGTACGCAACGGTCACGGTTCACCCGGATTACAAGAGCTTTCTGGACAGCGAACAGCCCCTGCGGCTGTTCGGGCTGACCACCAAAGGCTCCCGTGGATATCATGAAGTGACATACCAGCAAGGCGATTATCTGATGTTCGGCCCGGAAACCCGGGGCCTGCCAGCAGACATTCGCCAGGCGCTTCCGGAAGCACATTGCCTGAGAGTGCCGATGCGCCCGGAAAGCCGCAGCCTCAATCTGTCAAACACGGTTGCGCTGGTGGTCTATGAAGCATGGAGACAGCTTGACTTTGAAGGAGCTCAATAACCACCGCCAGGCAGCCTTGGTCGCCTTTGCAACCATCCTGGCGCTGTTCTCATCCAGCGCGTGGCCCCATAACAGAAGTGCCGAAAATTTGGGAGAAAATACCCGGGTTATAACCACCCCCTCAACCACATCCGAGGTCTCGGTGGTACTGGGCAAAAAGATTGTCCGGCAGCTTTATGCCAGCTGTGGACTCGACATCACCTATCTGGATGTACCTGCGGCCAGGGCCGTTATGATGGCGGAAAAAAGTCAGTCCGACGGCGAACTTGCACGCATACCCATGGCCGTAAAGGAAAATGCCCCCCTGCTCCCGCTGCATATTCCGATCGAGACAGCGCGGCTGGTTCCACTTTTCCTCAATCGGGAATCAGCCAATGCACACACCAGCCTCAGTGGTGAGCGCATCGGTTTTTTGAACGGTTATCGCATGATCGCTACGGTATTGCCCGAGGATGCCACCCAGGTCGCCACAGCTGATACTTTTCAGCTGGTCAGCCTGCTTAAACGCCAACGAATTGATGTAGCGTTGACACTGGAATGGGATGCACTGGCTGCCAGGCACCAGAATCCGGAGATGGTGATTGGCGAACCGGTGCTGGAATCGCCCATTTATCACTGGGTACACGAAGCCCGACAAAACGATGTTCCCTGCCTCTCCGAGGCACTCAGTGAGATGAAGACAAGCGGGGAGCTGCAGCAAATACTCAGAGAAGGCATTGAATCGAGTTCACCTTAAAAAGAAACCCCACTCGCGCATGCGCCGGTGGGGTTTCTTTGGGCCAGGCTTGGGGCGAGGCAGATTCAGTGAGTCTGCTCTTCTTTGCTTTCGCCTGCCGCCTCTTCCTGCTTGCGCTTTAGCGCCTGGGCGTAGATAGCATCGAAGTTCACCGGCGCCAGCATCAGTGCCGGGAAACTACCTTTACCGACCACCCCGTCAATTGCTTCCCGTGCATAAGGGAACAGGATGTTCGGGCAGTACGCACCCAGCATCTGACCGAGTTGCGGTCCTTCAATGCCCTTCACCAGAAACACACCGGCCTGCTGAATCTCGACGATGTAAGCAACCTTGTCATCGACTTTCGCAGTCACTGTCAAAGACAGAACCACTTCATACTGGTTGTCGCTGACCTTGTTGTGAGACGTGTTAAGGTCGAGATTGACCTGCGGCTTCCACTGGTCCTGAAAAACCGTGGGTGAATTCGGGGACTCGAACGACAGATCCTTCACGTAAATGCGCTGAAGCGCAAACTGGGGTTGTGTCTGGTTTTCGTTGCCTGCTGCGGCCTGCTCATTTTCAGCCATTTTCAGTCCTTTCTTCGATTAAGGGGGCAACCAGGGCCCATTATTATATTGAATGCTGCCGGAACAGTTTAATGCCTGGCTCCGCCTGCTGATGTGAAACAGTGCGACAGTTTACCGTTCAGTTCAAGGCCCCGGTAGCCGGTTACTTCTTCACCAGCGGCAGGTTGCTGCCTTTCCAGTCAGCGATACCGCCATTCAGACGAACTACATTGGTGTAGCCTTCCGCGTTCAGCTGCTTGACGGCCATGGCAGAATGCTGGCCCATCTTGTCAGCCACGATAATCTGCTTATCCTTGAACTTCTTCAGCTCCGAGGCACGGCTTTTGATACTATTGAGGGGAATATTGATTGCACCGGTAATCCGGCCCTCGTTAAAATCCTTGCGGTCACGGATGTCGACAACAATAGCTTCGTCGCGGTTGATCAGATTTACTGCGCCCTGGGCCGATATTTTCGCACCCCCACGGCGGGATTCCAGTACCAGTATGGCAAGCAGGAAAGCGACAAACAGAGACACCAGAATGTAATGGTTAACCGCGAATTCGAACACCCTTTCCATGAAAACACCTTGCTGAATAGTTTGTGGCGGGATTATACACACCCTGCTGCATTGACAGAAGATAACCGAGGTGGCCGAGGGGTGCGAAAGTGTTTAGAATCAATGTTCTTTTTAGTAAATTTACCAAACTACCATCGGATTAAGTGATGACTGCCACGCGTAAGCCTACTGCACTGATTATTCTTGACGGCTGGGGTCACCGTGACCCGGCGGACGATAATGCCATCAGCAACGCCAATACGCCATTCTGGGATAAGCTCTGGAAAAATCAGCCAAAAACACTGATCAATACGTCCGGGATGTTCGTTGGCCTGCCTCAGGGACAGATGGGAAATTCCGAAGTCGGTCACATGAATCTTGGCGCAGGACGGGTGGTTTACCAAAGCCTGACGCGCATCGACAAAGACGTGGAAGAAGGTACTTTTACGCAAAACCCGACCCTCTGCAACGCCATGGACAAAGCCATCAGTAGCGGCCGTGCCGTTCATCTTATGGGCCTGCTTTCTCCCGGTGGCGTGCACAGTCACGAAGACCACATCCTGGCTGCTGCTGAAATGGCGGCCGCACGAGGCGCAAAAGAAGTCTACGTCCATGCATTCCTGGATGGCCGCGACATGCCGCCCCGCAGTGCCAGGGCCTCATTGGAAAAAGCCGCTACCAAACTGAAGAACCTGGGAGTCGGCCGGGTAGCCACCATTGTCGGTCGCTACTACGCGATGGACCGGGACAACCGCTGGGACCGGGTTGAAG
Source organism: Marinobacter sp. (assembly GCA_033721715.1). GTDB lineage: Bacteria > Pseudomonadota > Gammaproteobacteria > Pseudomonadales > Oleiphilaceae > Marinobacter. The sequence continues at coordinate 6,108 of JAWWAM010000079.1, read as the reverse complement.
AGGCCTACAATGTCATGACCCTGGGAGAGGCTGAGTTCACGGCAGCCGATCCGGTAACGGCGCTGGAACAGGCCTACGAACGGGGCGAGAATGACGAGTTCGTCAAAGCGACCCACATCAAAGCCAGTGGCGACACGGAAGGCACCATCGACGATGGCGATACCGTGATTTTCATGAACTTCCGCGCCGATCGCGCCCGGGAGATGACACGCTGCTTTGTGGAGAAGGACTTTGACGGCTTTGAGCGTCGCAAGCACCCGGAGTTGGCTGACTTTGTGATGCTCACCGAATACGCAGCAGACATCAAAACGGCCTGCGCCTATCCGCCAGAGCAACTGACCAACGGCCTGGGCGAATACGTCTCGAATCAGGGCAAAACCCAGCTTCGGATTGCCGAAACCGAGAAATACGCCCACGTTACCTTCTTTTTCAATGGCGGCATGGAAACGCCGTTCGAAGGTGAAGACCGAATCCTGGTGCCGTCACCCAAAGTAGCCACTTACGACCTGCAGCCGGAGATGAGCGCGCCGGAGGTGACCGACAAACTGGTGGAAGCCATCAAGAGCGGCAAATACGACCTGGTGGTGTGTAACTACGCCAACGGCGACATGGTTGGCCATACCGGCAAGCTGGACGCCGCCATCAAGGCCGCCGAATGTATTGACCAGTGCGTTTCCCGCATCGCCGAAGCGCTTGAGGAAGTCGGTGGAGAGGCACTGATTACCGCCGACCACGGCAACTGCGAACAGATGACAGACCCAAGTTCCGGCCAGGTTCATACCGCCCATACTATCGGGCCGGTGCCACTGGTTTATATTGGCCCCCGGAAGGTAGCCCTCAAGGATGACGGCAGCCTGAGTGATGTGGCACCCACCCTGCTAAGCCTGATGGGCCTTGAACAGCCAGCGGAAATGTCAGGCCACAGCCTGGTGGAGATCGATTGATTGCTCGTCTGTGGCTGGCGCTGGCACTTCTTGCAGTTGCCACGCCAGCACTGGCGGAGCAACAGGTCACGCCTGGCCAGATAAAAGCACTCCGGGAGGAGATCGCCGGGATCGACGAATGGCTCGCCGATGCCGAAGAGGATCGCTCGTCACTTGAGCGCCAGCTCTCGGGGCTGGAACAGGAAATCGGTCGCCTTACCCGTGAACGCAGGGAACTGCGCCAGCAGGCCCAGAACCAGCAACAACGCCTCAATCAGCTTGCCGAAGAAGAGGCTGAGTTGACGCGAACCCTGGACAGTCAACGCGAGAACCTGAAGAAACAGATCCGCGCCGCCTGGATGGAAGGGGACGCACCCGCGGTAAAAGTCCTGCTGAATGAGATAGACCCTGACAAGATTGCCCGCACCATGACCTACTACGAATACCTCAGCCGCGACACCATCGGCCGGCTGGAGGCGTTCGCAGCCAACCTCCGACAACTGAGAGACACCCAGAAAGAGGTCAAGGCCGGCCGACTGCGACTGGCCGAACTTGAGCAGGATGTGGCTGACCGACAACAAAAACTGAATAATAGTAAAGGCGAACGGGAACAGACCCTGGCAGCCCTCAAAGCCGACATCAGTGACCGCAGGAATGAACGCCAGGAACTGGAAGCAGACCGGAACCGGCTAGAAAAACTGCTCAAAGAGGTGGAAGAGGCCATAGCCAGCATTCCCACCCCCAACGAATCAGACCCATTCGGGTCGCTAAAGAACAAACTGCCCTGGCCGGCAGACGGCAAGATTGTCAGCAAATTCGGCGACAGCTATGCCGGCGGCAAACTGCGCTATAACGGTCTGCTGATCAATACGGATGAAGCGAGCGATATCAAGGCGGTTCACTATGGTCGCGTTGTCTTTGCCAACTGGCTCAGGGGTTTTGGCCTGATTACCATCCTGGACCACGGCGACGGCTACATGACCCTCTACGGCCATAGCAGTAGCCTTTACACCAGCCCGGGCGACTGGGTCGAAGCGGGCGAAGCCATTGCTCAGGCAGGTCGCACCGGCGGAACTGACAACCCCGCGGTATATTTTGAAATTCGCCACAACGGCAAACCGGACAACCCGCATCGCTGGCTTGGCAATCGCTGAGACTGTTCGTGGTACCCTAAAGGCTGACAAATCAGTCTGGTAACGCCATACTGTCCTGCAATACGCAGGAACCAATCAGTCATCGGAACAACACAGGATAAGTGAATGAGACGGGTAAGACGTTTTAACCACGCCCCAACCATGAGCGCACTCGCCCTTGCCTCTTGCCTGACCGCTCTGCCCGGCCTGATTCATGCTCAGGAACCCGATGATGAGACCCGCCGCCTGCTGGAGGGCATCCAGCATGGCGAGCAGGTCGAAATAGAACTTCCGGACCCGGAAGAACAGCTTCCCCTAGATGATCTGCGCAAGCTCGCAGAGGTGTTTGGCCGCATCAAGGATGCCTACGTGGAAGAAGTGGATGACCGCAAGCTTCTGGAGAGTGCCATCAAGGGCATGTTGTCGGATCTTGACCCCCACTCCACTTACCTTACCCCGAAAGACTACGAACAGCTGGAAGAAAGCACGTCCGGGGAGTTCGGCGGTCTGGGCATTGAAGTCGGCATGGAAGACGGTTTCGTCAAAGTGATTTCCCCCATCGACGATACACCAGCCCAGAAAGCTGGTGTGCAGGCCGGTGACCTGATCATCAAGCTTGGTGACCAGCCGGTCAAGGGCATGTCACTGGAGGAAGCCGTCAAGCTGATGCGTGGCAAACCCGGCACCGTGCTTACCCTCACGATTATGCGCGAAGGCGAATCCGCGCCCATTGAGATTGATGTAAAGCGTGACGTCATCAAGGTCACCAGCATCAAGTCCCGTATCATCGAGAACGGGTATGGCTACGTTCGTATTACCCAGTTCCAGGCGGATACAGGCTCACAATTCACCACAGCGCTGGAGGATCTTGAAAAGGAACATGGCAGCGCTCTGGATGGCCTGATTATCGACCTGCGTAACAACCCGGGGGGCATCCTGCAAGCCGCTGTTGAAGCGGCGGACGCCCTTCTCGATGAAGGACTTATTGTTTATACCGAAGGCCGGATCCAGAGCTCGCGCCTGCGCTTCAATGCCAAACCGGGCGATATTATGCCAGACACGGCTATTGTGGTCCTGATCAATGGCGGCTCCGCGTCAGCCTCTGAAATTCTTGCGGGTGCACTGCAGGATCATGAGCGCGCTGTCGTCATGGGCACCCAGTCATTCGGAAAAGGCAGCGTGCAGACCGTCATCCCCCTGGATGAAACCCATGCCATCAAGATGACCACTGCCCGCTATTACACGCCAGATGGTCGCTCCATCCAGGCCAAGGGCATCAAGCCGGATATCGAAGTGAAGCCGGCCGAACTGACCGAACTGGACAGCCAGCCCTTCTTCACAGAGGCGGACCTGAGCGGCCACCTAGAGGGCCAGGATGAAGAGCAGGACGTACCCCCAGAAGAAATCGGCCAGGCCACACCCACAAGCCGGGACTTCCAGCTACGGTCGGCACTGAATCTGCTCAAGGGTCTGAGCATTCTCAACAAGCGCAACACGCCAGAACAGGAAAGCGCGGATTGAAAGTACCAGCTACGCTGATTGCCGCCATCCTCACGGTGATAACACCGGCCAGTTCCGGGGAGGAGCGGGACAACCCGCAGCAGGTTCCACCCACCATCGCCATCATTATCGATGACATGGGGCACAACCTAACGGAGGGCCGTAGGCTGATAGGCCTGGAGCAGCCTATCACCCTCGCCTTCCTGCCTTACCGCCGACATACAACGGAACTGGCGGAGCATGCCCACCGCAGGCAGAAAGAGATCATGCTTCACGCTCCCATGGCCAACACCCGCAATATCGGCCTTGGCGCCGGCGGCCTGAATCCCGGCATGGACAAAACCAGTATGGCAACGACCCTACGCCGCGCCTTACAGTCCATTCCTCATGTCCGTGGTGTGAACAATCACATGGGCAGCCTGCTTACCCAACAACTCGAAGCCATGGACTGGGTGATGTCCGAGCTGGACCAATACCCTGTCTATTTCGTCGACAGCCGCACTATCGCCTCTTCCATCGCTGGTGAAGTCGCCGCTGCCTATCGTATCCCCACCCTCACCCGCGATGTGTTTCTCGATCATGAACAGACCGAGGAGTACGTGGACAAACAGTTCCGGCTGCTGATTAAGAGGGCAAAAGAGAATGGCAGTGCCGTGGGCATCGGCCACCCTCACAAGATAACGGTGGATTACCTGGAGAAGCGTTTACCGGAGCTGGACGAAGAAGGTATTGCCATTGCCACCGTCAGCGCCGTGTGGGCCATGAGGAATGGTAACCGGACGATGTTTGCGGAAGGAGAGAAGCGGGCCATTCGACCGGCGTTGGCAAAACAAAGTAGGTCGGATTAGCCGAAGGCGTAATCCGACAAATCAACACGCAGCTAGCCTAGTCCCGCACCTCGATCCCCTGCGCCTTCATAAACGCCTTGGCTTCCGGGATCGTATGCTGCCCGAAGTGGAAGATAGACGCTGCCAGAACTGCATCTGCGCGCCCCTCTGTGACACCATCCGCCAGATGCTGAAGCTCGCCGACGCCACCTGAAGCGATCACCGGCACTGACACCGCGTCACTGATAGCCCGCGTCAGCCCCAGATCAAACCCGACCTTGGTACCGTCCCGGTCCATACTGGTCAGCAGCAGCTCGCCGGCACCCATGGCCGTCATCTTGCGGGCCCACTCCACAGCATCCAGCCCTGTAGGCTTTCGGCCACCGTGGGTAAAGATCTCCCAACGCGGCTCTTCGCCTTCGCCACTCACCCGCTTGGCATCAATGGCCACCACAATGCACTGGCTGCCGAAGCGGTCGGCGGCTTCACGTACGAATTCCGGGTTGAACACTGCAGCAGTGTTTATCGATACCTTGTCCGCCCCTGCGTTCAGGAGCTTGCGGATATCTTCCACGGTGCGCACACCGCCGCCCACCGTCAACGGAATAAATACTTCGGCAGCCATGCGCTCCACGGTTTCATAGGTGGTGTCGCGGCTTTCGTGGCTGGCAGTAATGTCCAGGAAGGTGATTTCGTCGGCGCCCTGCTCGTTGTATTTGCGAGCCACTTCCACCGGGTCACCGGCGTCGCGGATATCGACAAAGTTAACGCCTTTCACAACGCGGCCTTTGTCGACGTCGAGGCAGGGAATGATGCGTTTTGCCAGAGCCATGATTCGTCTTACCCCTTCAGGCTGTCACAGAAGGCCTGGGCTTCGGCCACATCGAGCGTACCTTCGTAGATAGCACGGCCGGTGATGGCACCAAGAATTCCCTTGTCGGCTACCGTTGCCAGGTGCTTGAGGTCGTCCATATTGGTTACGCCGCCGGAGGCGATGACGGGGATGCCGCCTTCTTCCGCCAGCGCAGCGGTAGCTTCCACATTGACGCCCTGCATCATGCCGTCACGGCTGATATCAGTGTAAACAATCGCATCCACGCCGTCGTTGGCGAAGCGTTTGGCCAAGTCGGTAGCCATGACTTCGGAGACTTCCGCCCAGCCATCGGTGGCAACGCGGCCGTCTTTGGCGTCAAGGCCTACGATGATATGGCCCGGAAATTTCTTGCACATTTCAGTGACGAACTCCGGTTCCTTGACGGCTTTAGTGCCGATGATCACCCACTGTACGCCGGCTTTGAGATAGGCCTCAATGGTTTCGGCGGAGCGGATTCCGCCACCAATCTGGATGGGCAGGTCCGGGTATTTGCGGGCGATGGCCTGGACGATTTCGCCGTTGACGGGCTCACCGGCGAAGGCGCCGTTCAGATCCACCAGATGCAGGCGGCGGGCGCCGGCTTCAACCCAGCGGGTTGCCATGTCCACGGGGTCGTCACCGAACACGGTGGAGTCGTCCATGCGGCCCTGGCGTAGTCTTACGCACTTGCCGTCTTTGAGGTCTATGGCCGGGATGATCAGCATGTTTTCTCTTTTCCTTGGGACTGGTTTTGGCTTGCTGCTAACAGTGGAGTTTAATCGCCCGTGCTCCGCCGGAATGGAGGCCCTGTTCGGGGCACGCTGTTAATACGTCCGTGTACGCTCGACAAAAACATCCATGTTTTTGACGTC